>JAICGY010000319.1 GCA_025922915.1 Candidatus Methylomirabilota bacterium
GCGTAGAGCGGGTACATCTTCTTGTCGTGCAGCGGGATGTCGAAGCCGTAGATGTGGACGTACACGCCCTTGAAGCCGTGCTGGGTGACCGCCCGCTCGATCTCGGCCAGGCTCTCCTTGATGCGGAACGGGTTGTAGCCGGCGAGCCCGACGAACCGGTCCGGGTACTTCTCCGTGTACTGCAGCACCTCCTCGAGCTGGGTGTCCATGTACATCCACTTGTTCCAGTACGACCACATCTTCGTCTGCGTGATGAAGACCTTCTCCACGCCAGCCTCGTCCATCCGGGCCAGCATGGCCGGGATGGACTCGAACTGCGGCAGGCTCCCGATGGCGCGCTCCATCCGGCAGATGAGCTCGCCCTTCTTGGCGTCCGTCCACTTGGCGATGAACTCCGGCGTCGCCACGTAGTACATGATGTCGATCGCCTGCGGTCGCGCGCTCATGGGGCTCTCCTTTCTCACACCATCGTCAGGCCGCCGCTCACGCTGAGCGTCTGCCCGGTGACGTAGTCGGCGGCCGGCGACGCGAAGTAGACGACGGCGCCCGCGATGTCCTCCGGCGTGGCCACCCGGCCGAGCGGGATGGCCCGCGTGACGGCCTCGATCACCTTCGCGTTCCGGGGCGACTCCGCGCGCATGCCGTCGAGCAGGGGCGTCTCCGTGAGCCCGGGGCACACGACGTTGACCGTGACGCCGCTGCGCGCCACCTCCCGGGCCAGGGTCTTGGAGAACGCGATCACCGCCCCCTTGGTGCCCGCGTACACGGCCTCGCCCGTCGAGCCCACGCGGCCGGCGTCGGAGGCGACGTTGACGACGCGGCCGGCGCGGCGGTCCACCATGTGGGGCAGCACGGCGCGGCACGTCGTCAGCACCGCCCGGAAGTTGAGCGCGATGATCCGGTCCCACGTCTCCGCGTCGCTCTCGAGGAACAGCTGCATCCGGTCCCAGCCCGCGTTGTTCACGAGCACGTCGAGGTGGCCGAGGTCGCGGAGCGCCTGCGCGACCGCCCGCTGGACCTCGGTGTCCCGGGTCAGGTCGGCGACGAGCGGCACGCCCTTGACGCCGAGCGCGGCCACCTCGCCCGCCACCCGCTCGGCGCGCTCGCGCGCGATGTCGAGCACGGCCACGTGGGCGCCCTCCGCGGCCAGCGCCCGCGCGATGGCACGCCCGATGCCCTGGCCGCCGCCGGTCACGAGGGCGGTCTTCCCGTCGAGTCGCATGGCGATCCTCCTCTCAGCGGTCCGTCCAGACGGGCCGGCGCCGCTCCACGAACGCTCGCAGCCCCTCCGCGGCGTCGGCGGTGGTCATCAGCTCGTCGCGGTAGAGAGCCTCCAGGGCCTGCAGCGCCGGCTCGAACTCCCGGCCGAGCGCCTCCCGCACCGCGCGCTTCGTGAGCCGCAGCACGGCGGCGCTCCGGCCCCGGACGCGGTCGACCTGCGCTTGCACCGTCTCCGCGAGCCGGTCGCGCGGGACGACGCCGTCGACGAGCCCGAGGCGGAGCGCCTCGGCGGCGGGGAGGACGTCGCCCGACAGCAGGAGCGCCAGCGTCCGTGGCGCGCCGATCCGGCGGGGATAGTGCAGCGCCGCGATGGGCGGAAAGACGCCGACCTTGATCTCCGGCTGGCCGAACGTCGCGTCGTCGCTGGCGATCACCACGTCGCAGAATGTCGCCAGCTCGGCCCCGCCCCCCAGGGCGGCCCCGTGGACGCCGGCGACGGTCAGGCAGTCGAGACCGTGCAGGGTCCGGAACATCCGGTGGAAGGTCTCGAGCATCGGCTTCACGCGGTCGCCGACGTGGTCCTCCACGGCGACGCCCGCCGAGAACGCGGTGCCGTCGCCGTCGATCACGAGCGCCTTCAGGGTCCGGTGGGCGGCCGCCTCCGCCAGCACGTCGTTGATCTCCGCCATCATGTCGATGGTCAGGATGTTGAGCGGCGGCCGGGCCAGCGTGAGGCGGAGCACGTCGGGCTCGCGCCGGAGGCGGACGAAGCGCGGCGGCGCGGTCATGGCGTCCTCCCCGTCACCCACGCAGGTCCTCGACGCGGCGGGCCTTGCCGATGCTGCGCTCGAGGGTCCGCGGCGGCACCACCGTGACCTCGGCGGTGATGCCGATCACCTCGTGGACGCGCCGCCGCACGCGGGCGGCCAGCGCCCGCATGGCGTCGGCGCCGGCCGCCGCCACCGCCGCCTGCCCTTCCACCCGGATCTCGAGGGTGTCCAGGGCGCTGTCGCGCCGCAGGACGAGCACGTACTGCGGGGCGACGTCGGAGATCTGGAGCAGCGCGTGCTCGATCTGCGACGGGTAGACGTTGACCCCGCGCACGATGAGCATGTCGTCGGTGCGCCCCGTGATGCGGCCGATGCGGACGAGCGTGCGCCCGCACGGGCACGCCTCGGGATCGATCGACGTCAGGTCCCGGGTGCGGTACCGCAGCACGGGCAGGGCCTCCTTGGTGAGCGTCGTGAGGACCAGCTCGCCCGTCGCGCCCGCCGGCAGGGGCTCGAGGGTCTGCGGGTCGACGATCTCGGGCAGGAAGAGGTCCTCGGCCACGTGCATGCCGCGCCGCTCCGGGCACTCGACGGAGACGCCGGGGCCGATGACCTCGCTCAGCCCGTAGATGTTGAGCGCCATCAGGTCGAGCCGGCTCTCGATGGCGTCCCGCATCCCCTCCGTCCAGGGCTCGGCCCCGAAGAACCCGACCCGCAATCGGAGGTCCTTGGGCTCCAGGCCCGCGTCCTCCACCGCCTCGGCCAGGTGGAGGGCGTAGGACGGGGTGCAGCAGAGGACGGTGGCGCCGAGATCCTGAAGGGCCGCGAGCTGGCGCTCGGTGAAGCCGCCGGAGATCGGCACCACCGCCGCCCCCACGCGCTCGGCGCCGTAGTGGAAGCCGAGGCCGCCCGTGAAGAGCCCGTAGCCGTACGCGTTCTGGACGACGTCGCCGGGGCCCACCGCCCCCGCGCGAAGCGTGCGCGCCATGGCATGCGTCCACGTCTCGATGTCGCCGCGCGTGTAGGCCACCACCGTCGGCTTGCCCGTCGTCCCCGAGGAGGCGTGAATGCGCACGACCTCGTCGAGTGGCACCGCGAGCAGCCCGTACGGATACGCGTCGCGGAAGTCGGCCTTCACGGTGAAGGGCAGCCGCCGCAGGTCGGCGAGGGACCGGAGGTCGTCGGCCCTCACGCCCGCCGTCCGCAGCCGATCCCGGTAGAGCGGCACGCGCTCGGCCGCCCGGGCCACGAGCGCGCGGAGGCGCGCGAGCTGGAGCCGCTCGAGCTCGGCGCGCGGCATGCGTTCCACGGTCGTGAGGTCGTTCATCGCGGCACCTCCTCGGTGATCAGCTCGAGCCCGTACCCGCTGCGCGCGGCCTCCCCGCTCCCCGCCTCCGGGTCGGCGGCGGCGATGCGGCCGCCGGGGCGCAGGACGTACCCGCGATCGGCGATGCGGAAGGCCGCCCGCGCGTTCTGCTCCACGAGCAGCATCGTCAGCCCCTCGGTTCGGAGCACGTCGAGGACGGCGAAGATGTCGCGGACGACCAGGGGCGCCAGGCCCACCGAGGGCTCGTCGAGCAGGAGCAGCCGCGGCCGCGCCATGAGCGCGCGGCCGATGGCGACCATCTGCTGCTCGCCGCCCGACAGCGTGAGCGCCGGCTGGCGCAGCCGTGACCGGAGGGCCGGGAACAGCGCCAGCACGCGCTCGAGCGCGTCGGACCGCCGCCGCTCGGCGGCCGGCCTCGCGTGGCCGCCCAGCAAGAGGTTCTCCCGCACCGACAGCGGCCCGAAGAGCTCGCGCCCCTCCGGCACCATCGAGATCCCGCGGCGCACGATCGTCTCGGGGACCGCCCCGGCGATCGGCACGCCGTCGAACGTCACCGCCCCCGCCCGCACGGGCAGCAGGCCGGTGATCGCGCGCAGGAGCGTCGTCTTGCCCGCCCCGTTGGGACCGACGAGCGTCACCAGCTCTCCCCGCCGGACATCGAGATCCACCCCCCGCAGCGCCTGCACGCGCCCGTGGAAGACGTCGAGCCCGCGCACGCTCAGCATCCGTCGTCCTCGGCGCCGAGATAGGCGGCCACGACGTCGGCGTCGCGGCGCACCGCGTCCGGCGGTCCCTCCGCCAGCTTCCGGCCCTGGCAGAGGACGAGCACCTCGTCGGAGGTGTCCATCACGAAGTCGATGTGGTGGTCGACGAGCAGGACGGTGGTGCCCCCGCCGCGGATCGTGCGGATCAGCGCGGCCAGGCGCCGGTGCTCCTCGGCATCGAGGCCGGCGCCGGGCTCGTCGAGGAGGAGCAGCCGCGGCGCCATCGCGAGCGCGCGCGCCACCTCCACCAGCCGCTGCTCGCCGTACGGCAGGGCGGCCGCCGGCGCCGCCGCCCGCGCGGCGAGGCCGACGACGGCGAGGACCGCGCGCGCGCGCTCGTGGAGCCGGCCCTCCTCCGCCCGCATGGCCCGGGTCCGGAGCGCGCAGGCCCGCCAGCCGGCCCGCGCCTGGCGGTGACAGCCGACGAGGACGTTCTCGAGGACCGTCATCTCGCCGAAGAGCCGGGCGAGCTGGAACGTGCGGGCCACGCCCCGCGCCGCCACCGCGTGGGCGCACCGCGCCGGCAGTGGACGGCCGTCGAGCAGCACGCGTCCCCGCGAGGGGGCCACCGCGCCCGCGATGATGTTGAGCGTGGTCGTCTTGCCGGCGCC
>JAICGY010000320.1 GCA_025922915.1 Candidatus Methylomirabilota bacterium
ACCACGCCAGATGCTTCTTCGTCTGTACGAGGCCGAGGCGCCCGGGGAGATGGGTCGCGATGAGATCGCAGTGCCTGCGGATGGCCGCCGCCTTCTCGTCGGGCGTCACCTCGCGTCCCCGGAAGATCCACGGCGCGCCGAGGGCCCGGCGGCCGACCATGACGGCCGCGCAGCCCGTTCGGGCCACCATGGCGGCGGCGTCGGCCACGCTCCGGACGTCGCCGTTACCCGTGACCGGCACGCGGACGGCGGCCACGACGCCGGCGATGATGTCCCAGGGAGCGGCGCCCGTGAACTGCTGCGAGCGCGTGCGCGGGTGGACGGTGATGGCGTCCACGCCCTCGCTCTCGGCGATCCGGGCGATCTCGACGGCGTTGAGGCTGGCGTCGTCCCAGCCGCCCCGGATCTTGATCGTCAACGGCACGTCGAGCGCCTTGCGCATCGTGCGGAAGATCACGGCGGCCGCCAGGGGATCGCGCATGAGCGCCGCCCCTTGCCCCTTGGCGACGATCTTCGGGACCGGGCAGCCCATGTTGAGGTCGACGCCGTCCGCGCCCTCGGCCTCGAGCCGGCGCGCGGCCTCGGCGAGGACGTCCGGATCGGCCCCGAGGAGCTGCACGGCCAGGGGCCGCTCCTCGGGCAGGAAGCGCGCGAGGAGGGTCGTGCGCTCGTTGCCGATCAGGAGGGCGCGCGCGTCGATCTCCTCGCTGGTGAGGAGGCCGGCACCGCACTCCCGGGCGACGAGGCGGAACGGGATGTTGCTGATCCCCGCCATCGGGGCCAGCCGCAGGTCCAGGCTCACCGTGCCAGTCTACCGCGCCGCCCGTCAGTCGATGAGCGCCACCGCGCGGACGGGGGAGCCGTCCGCGCCCTCGAGGCGCAGGGGCAGGGCCAGGAACCGGCAGCGCGGCACGCCGATGGCGTCCAGGTTGGTGAGGTACTCGACGACCGTGATCCCGGCCGGAAAGAAGACGTCGTGGGTCGTGTGCTCGCTGCGCGGCACGGGGCGTCCCGGCTCGAAGATCGTCGTGCGGATGCAGTGGTCCGGCGGGTAGTCGTACCCGACCGCCTTCGCCCCGCGCGCCACGAGCCACTCGCACGCCGCGCGCCCGGTCCACGGGGCGTCGCGCCAGAAGCGCTCGCTCTCCACCGACACCCGGCGTGGCCAGTCGGTGCGCAGCAGCACGATGTCGCCGCGCTCCACGTGAGCCGCCCGGCGCTCGAGATCGGCCGCGGTCACCTCGCCGTGCTCGGCGAGATGGGTCAGGTCGACCACGGCGGCCGGTCCCATCCACTGGTCCACCGGCATCGCGGCGACGTCGCGGCCGCCGGGCAGGAAGTGCACCGGCGCGTCGACGTGCGTGTAGGCGTGGCAGGCCAGGGTGACGATCGTCGACTGGAAGACGTCACCCCGGGCGTGGGCCGAGCGCAGGACGGACTCGACCGGCCACCGGAAGTGGGGCCGGATGGGAAACGAGAGGTCGACGACGCGCATGGCAGGCCGGGCGCCGGTCACGCGGGCGGGCGGCGCCGCGGCTCGATGAAGGCGAAGAAGACCATCGGGATCGAGGCGGCGAAGACGAGCGCGGCTCGCCCCACGCGGTCGGTGGCCGCGGAGCTTCCGTCGTGCGAGACGATCGCGACGACAAGCATCACGGCGAGGAGCACGACGAAGCCCAGGACGCCGACGGGAGCCGCGCCGAGCAGCCACACGAGCCAGCCCGATCCGGCCCGTCGCCGGATCCGGCGCAGTCGCAGCAGCATGGCGAGCCAGCAGACGAAGAGGGCCGGGATGACCGGCCAGGCCACCGGCACGTCGGCCACGTCCCTCCCCGACACGTGGAGCGCCATCCCGAGGAGGACCGTCATGAGGCTCAGCCAGGCGAACACGACGCGCTCCCCGGCCTCCTCACAGCGTGCGCTTGAACAGCCGGCCTCCCTTCATGATGACCTTCAGGCGGTCCGGGGACTGGAAGACGCGCAGGTTGCGAAGGGGATCGCCCTCGACCACCAGGAGGTCGGCGTACTTGCCGCGCTCGACGGTGCCGATCCGGTCCTGCATCCGGAAGAGCTCGGCGTTGACCTTCGTGGCGGACAGGAGCACCTCCATCGGCGTCATGACCTGCGCCTTCAGCTCGAGCTCGACGGTCCGCTGCGTGGCCATGTCGCCGAGCAGGTCGGAGCCCGAGCCGATCTTGCAGCCGGCCCGGTACGCGTACGTCAGCCCCTGGATCGACTGCTCGCGCGCCAGGTTGATCTTCTGGATCTGGTGCTCGCCGATGCCGTAGCGCTTGCCCTCGCGGTAGATGGCCTCGTACGTCACCATCGTCGGGACCAGGACAGCGCCGGCGTCCTTGATCGCCTGGGCGGCCGGCTCGCGGATGAGGTTGCCGTGCTCGATGGAGCGGACGCCGGCGGCGACGGCGTTGCGCACGGCCGAGTCGGAGTAGGCGTGGGCCAGGACGTAGGTGCCGACGGCCTGGGCCTCCTCGACCGCCGCCCGCATCTCGGCCACGGTGTACTGCGTGGTGTCCAGCTCGTCGGAGGGCGACATGGCGCCCCCCGACGCCATGATCTTGACCTGATCGACGTCGTGCCGGATCTGCTCGCGCACCGCGCGGCGCACCTCGGTCTCGCCGTCGGCGATGGCGCCGATCATCCCCAGGCAGCCGTCGATCGGTCCGGACCACTCGGCGCGCCGGCGCTTGTCGCCGTGGCCGCCCGTCTGGGAGATGTAGCGGCCGGAGACGAGCAGGCGCGGGCCGGGGAAGTGGCCCTCCTCCAGGACCTGCCGGAACCCGTAGTCGGCCCCGCCGGCGTCCCGCACGGTGGTGAACCCCTGCCGCAGGCACTCCTCCGCCCGCCGCATGGCCCGCGCCGCGATGTAGGAGGGTGGATAGTACCGATGCTGGTCGGTGATGTTCTCCGTCACCGCACAGATGTGGACGTGCGCGTCGGTGAGCCCGGGCATCAGGGTCATGCCGCGGCAGTCGAGCGTGGTGACGGGGCCGGGCAGCGGGCCCGGCCCCCCCGCCGCGAGCACGTCCTTGATGCGGTCGTCCTCGACGACGACGGTGGCGCCCTCGATGGGATCGGCGCCGGTGCAGTCGATCAGGCGGGCGCCGGTGACCACGGTCAGGCTCATGGGCTGGCGAGCAGTGTACAACGGTCGGCGGTCACGCCCGGCGCTCAGCCCCGCGAGCGCCGGCGAACCGGCCGCGCCGCCGGCGATAGCGCATGTTGAGCAGCTCGACGCCCAGCGAGAACGCCATGGCGAAGTAGAGGTAGCCGCGCGGCACGTGCTGGCCGAAGCCCTCGGCCACCAGCATGACGCCGATGAGGATGAGGAAGGACAGCGCGAGGAGGCTGACGCTGGGGTGGCGCTCGATGAAGCCGCTCACCGGCTCCATGGCGAAGAGCATCACGCCCATCGCGAGGACGATCGCGGCCACCATGATCGGCAGGTCGTTCACCATGCCGACGGCGGTGATGACGGAGTCGAGCGAGAAGACGATGTCGAGCAGCATGATCTGCACGATCACGCCCACGAACGTGCGCCCGGCCGCGGCTTTTCCGTCCGCGTGCGGCAGGGCCTCCACCTTGTCGTAGATCTCCCACGTCGCCTTGGCGATCAGGAAGAGGCCGCCGGCGAGGAGGATCAGGTCGCGGCCGGAGACCTCGGCGCCGAGCACCGAGAAGAGCGGCCGGGTGAGCGTCATGATCCACGAGATGGCGAAGAGCAGCGCCACGCGCGTGACCAGGGCCAGCGCCAGCCCCACCTTCCGGGCCGTCGCCTGCTGGGCCAGCGGCAGGCGGGCGCTGACGATCGCGATGAAGACCAGGTTGTCGACGCCGAGGACGATCTCGAGGGCGGCCAGCGTCGCCAGCGCGATGAGGCCGTCGGCGGTCAGGAAGACGTCCATGGGGCGGGTATTATCGCAGACCGGCCGCCGGTTTCCCGACGACGCGCGGAGGACGCCGCGTCAGCAGTCCCGCCAGTACCCCTCGACCCAGTACGGGTGGTAGGAGCCCGTGTTGTAGGGCCGCCCCGCGTAGTGCCCGGGGACCCACGAGCCGTCCGGGGCCCACTGACCGGGCACCCAGGTGTTGTAGGTGTAGGTCTGGGGCACCCACTGGGAGCTCCAGTAGCCGGGCGTCCAGCACCGCGAGGGCGTCACGAAGATCGGGGCGGGTACCACGAGGACCTTGTGCCCGTGGTGGTGCCGGTGGCCCGGGAAGCCGGAGACACCATGGCGCCGGTCGCCGTGTCCGTGGCCGGGGTGGACGTGCTGGCGGCCGACGAACGGCGCGGGACCGGAACGCTTCGGGACGTGACCGTGGAACCTGGACCGATCGTGGGCGGACAGGCCGTGGAAGTCCGTGTGGCGGCGTGCCTTGGTGCCGTGGAAGTCCCGACGCACCCCGGCGCCCCCCTTGAACCGGCCGCCCGCCTCGGCTCCGAGGGGGCCGAGCACCAGGACGGCGAGGGCGACCAGCACCGTGATCCGCATGGAGCACCTCCGGGACGGGACGTTCGCGCCCGGGCGCGACAGGTCTTCGACGCCGGCTGCGCCGGGCGTATTCAGCGTGCCACGATCCGCCGCTCGACGCCCGCCCAGACCAGCTCGGCCCAGCGGGCATACCCCACGTCGGACGGATGGTAGCCGTCGAGGGCGATCATGTCCGGCCG
>JAICGY010000321.1 GCA_025922915.1 Candidatus Methylomirabilota bacterium
CTGGTTCTTGGGGCAGCCGAGGGTGGTGAGGTGGACCTTCACGTCGACCGGTAGTTCGTGAACTGCAGCGCGATGCCGAGGTCGCGCTCGCGCAGGAGCGCGATCACCTTCTGCAGGTCGTCGCGGTTCTTGCCGGTCACCCGGACCTGGTCCTCCTGGATCGACGCCTGGACCTTGAGCTTCGTGTCCTTGATCAAGCGGACGATCTCGCGCGCCTTGTCGATCGGGATGCCCTGCTGGAGCGTGATCGTCTGCTTGAGCGCGCCGCCCGCGCCCGTCTCGACCTTGCCGTAGGACAGGGCTTTGAGCGGCACGTTGCGGCGATGGAGCTTGGACTGCACGACGTCCACGACGGCCTTGAGCTTCATGTCGTCGGGCGCCGTCACCTGGATCTCCGTCTTCTCCAGCCGGGCCTCGCTCTTCGTCCCCTTGAGGTCGTAGCGGGTCTCCAGCTCGCGCCGGGCCTGGTCGAGGGCGTTGGTGACCTCCTGCATGTCGACCTTGCAGACGATGTCGAAGGAGTTCTCCGCGGCCATGCTCCAGAGTCTACCGCAGGGGGACGGTGGCGGCCCCCGGGGGGGGCGTGAAGGTGAACACGCTGTCGGCCAGCCCGGAGTTGAGGGCCAGCTGGGTGAACTGCATGGTCACGGTGTTCTCGAACTGGTCGTAGACCACCGCCTTGCGCACCTGCCAGGTGCGGGGATCGACGGCGAGGATGAGCCGGGTCAGGGTGGGCAGCGGCTCCTTGGGAGTCAGGTCGAGCACCACGTTGCCCTCGCGGTCCCGCGGCTCGGCGGGGTTGAGGAACCGCACCTCGAAGTGCTCGCGCAGCCGTCCGAGGCCGGCCAGGAAGGAGCCCGCCGGCCCGGCCAGCGCCTCCGGCGCCGGCCCCACGTTCACCTGGTTGAGGGTCGGGGTGTAGACCCAGAGGGTCTTGCCGTCGGAGACGATCTGCTGGGGCGTCGGCTCGGCGTACTCCCAGCGGAGCTTGCCGCCCTTCTTCATCATGACCGTCCCCTTCGCGGGGATGGTCTGGTTCAGGCTGCGGTTGAACGCCGTCTGGCTGAACTCGCCCTTGAGGTCGGTCATCTTGCCATAGGCGGCCTCGAGGCCCCGGATCACCTCGTCGAGGCTCGGACCGGCGGCGGCGCCGGCGGCGCCCGCCGCGACCAGCAGGGTGAGGAGCAGGACGAGGAGACCGCGACGCATGCGCTCACTGTACATGAGGGCTGTCCTCCCGCCCGGTAGACGGCCCGCGGCCGGCGTCTCTTCGTCGCCCCGGCGGGGGCCCCGTGAAGGCCACGGGGCGGCGCACGGCATCGGCCAGCCGCCGCAGGTACTCGTCGCGCGAGATGGTGACGGCCCCGAGCGAGAGGAGGTGGGGGGTGGGGATCTGCGCGTCCACGAGGGCCACGCCGACCGCCCGCGCGTGCGCCGCCAGCGCCACGAGCGCCGCCTTCGAGGCGTCGCGGACCCGGTGGAACATCGACTCGGCGGCGAAGAGCCCGCCGACGACGACGCCGTAGAGCCCGCCGGCGAGTCGCCCGTCGGCCCACACCTCGACGCTGTGCGCCCAGCCCAGGCGATGAAGGCGCACGTAGGCCGCCCGCAGCGCCGGGGTGATCCAGGTCTCGGCGCGCGCCTCCGCGCAGGCGGCGATCACGGCCTCGAAGTCGGCGTCGACGGTGGCGCGGAACCGCCCCTGCCGCAGCGTCCGGGCCAGCCGCCGCGAGACGTGGAGCGCGTCGGGCAGGAACACGGCCCGGGGGTCGGGCGACCACCAGAGCAGCGTGTGCTCGTCGTGGGGCCACGGGAAGATGCCCCGGCGATAGGCCGCGACGAGCGTCGAGGGCTCGAGGTCGCCGCCGACCGCGAGAAGCCCCTCGGGCCCGGCGCGGCGCGGGTCGGGAAAGCGCAGGCGGCAGGGCGGCAGCCGGGTCGCGGGCGCCACGACGCCGGCGGCGACCGGCACGAGGTCGAGATCCTTGCGGACGGGCGAGGGCGCCATCGCTGACGATGCCAGAAGCACTCTAGCAGGCGGCTGGGGTACGCTGCCGGCGCCATGGAGAGCACCGACCCCGTCCCCCCGCCCGACGACGCCCTCGATCTCGTGATGGGCGACGGCGCGGTCGTCCGCCTCCGGCGCTACGCGCGCCCGGGAGCGGTGCGGCTGTTCGTGTCCAACGGCAACGGCTTCGCGGCCGACGGCTACTACCCCTTCTGGGGGCCCCTCGCCGCCCGGTTCGAGCTCGTCGTGTTCGACGCTCGCAACCACGGGCAGAACCCGCGGGCAGCGTCGGGGCACGACGGGCACACCTACGCGCAGATGACCCTCGACCTCGAGCGCGTCGTGCGGGGCGTCCGGGCGCGGTTCGGCAGCCGGGCCAGCGTCGGCGTCTTCCACTCGATGTCCGCCCGGACGGCGATGAAGCACGCCGTCGAGCTGGGCTTCCCCTGGGAGGCGCTGATCCTATTCGACCCCCCGAACGTGCCCCCGCCCGGGCACCGGGTCTACGAGGTCATGGACACGTTCGAGCGGCGGCTCGCGGACTGGGCGATGAGCCGCCAGGAGCGGTTCGGCGACCCCGCCGAGCTGGCCGCGCAGTACGCGGACTCGCGAGCGCATCGCACCTGGGTCCCCGGGGCCCACGCCCTCATGGCGCGCGCGGTGCTGCGGCGGGACGACGCCGGCGGCGGCTGGGCGCTGGCGTGCCCGCGCGAGCTCGAGGCGTCCATCTACCTGCAGGCGATGACGCTGAACCTGTGGCCGCCCGCCGACGCCTACGGCGGTCCCGTGAAGCTCATCGCCGCCGATCCCGCCGCCCGGGGGGCGCCGGGCCCGGCCCTGGCGAACCGCGCGCTCGCCGAGGACTTCGGCTACGCGTACCAGGCGATCCCGGGCACCGGCCACCTCCTGCAGATCCAGGAGCCGGACGCCTGCCGCCGGGCGATGCTGGACTTCCTCGAGGGGCTCGGCCTCCGCTGACGGCCCCTCAGGCCCCTCCGGACGGCGCCCCTTCCCGCGCCCGCTGCTCCTTCGCGGCCATCTTGGCCTTGAGCTGCTCGGGCGTCAGCCGCACGATGTCCTCGTTCTGGTGGGCGTAGAGGCGATAGGTGTCCGCGTCCAGGGCCGGCAGCTCGATGCGCCCGGCCAGGACGTCGGCCTTCCACTGCTGATGCTCCGGCTCGCGCGCGTGGAACTCCGGCATCACGTCGCGCGCGAACCGCTCCAGGCTGTCGCAGATGTCCGCGTGGGAGGTGCGGCCCGCCTGGTTCAGCAGGATCACCTGGTCGACACCGGTCGCCTCGAACTCCCGCAGGCGGCGCCGGATCGTCTCCGGCGAGCCGATGAGACCGTTCCGCAGCGTCTCCTGCGCCTTCTCGGTGTGACGCCACTCCTGGTAGGCCTCCCACATGTTCCCCTGGCCCGGGTTCGGGATGCCATGACGGCCGTAGTGCGACAGGCAGAAGACGAAGAAGGTCCACCCGCCCGCCTTCTCCAGGGCCTCGGCGTCCGTCTCCGCGCACATGAAGCCGCTGACCATCGCGACGTTGGGGTTGGTGGGGTAATCCGCCAGCTTGGCGGGATTCCGCGTGAGCTCCAGGTAGTAGCGGTTGACCCAGGCCCGGGCGGCGTCGGCCGAGACGAACTGGAAGCCCAGCGCCCCCATGCCCCAGCGGCCGGCGCTTGCGATGGTCGTGATGTTGGAGCACGCCACCCAGAGCGGCGGGTGGGGCTTCTGCAGGGGCTTCGGCACCACGTTGCGCGCGGGAAAGTCGAAGTACGGCCCGTGCCACTCCCAGGAGGACCGCGTGAACGCCGGCACGATGGCGCGCACCGCCTCCTCCCAGACGTCTCGCTTGTCGCGCACCCGCCGCCCGAACGGGTGCAGCTCGATGGGCCCCTGCGCCTCGCCGAGGCCCAGGTCGACCCGCCCGCCCGAGATCAGATCCAGCGTGGCCACGCGCTCGGCGACCCGCAGGGGGTGGTTGGTCGGGAGCTGGACCACCCCGTGACCCAGCCGGATCCGCCGCGTCCGCTGGCTCGCCGCCCCCAGGAACACCTCGGGAGCCGAGCAGTGGGAGTACTCCTCCAGGAAATGATGCTCGACGGCCCAGGCGTAGTCGAAGCCCAGGCGGTCGGCCAGCTCGATCTGTGCCAGCGCGTCCTGCAGCAGCTGGTACTCGCTCCGCTCGCCCCACGGCCGCGGCAGCTGGAGCTCGTAGAAGATGCCGAACTTCACGGGCCCTCCCCCGGCCAACCGGAACCACCGGCAGGCGCCCAGAAGCGTATAAGATGACGAGCCATGAACCAAGACACGCCCTTCGCTCGCTCGCTCTTCCGGAGCCAGCAGACGGCGCTCTCCCAGCTGATGGCCGGCATGGACTCCGAGGCCCCGTGCCTCCTGCTGCTCGGGCCCGAGGGCAGCGGCCTCACGACGGTGCTGCACGCCCTGCTCACCGAGGTCGAGGACACCGAGGCCCACGTCGTCTCGTGCGACGGCTCGGACGTCGCGGACGTCGATGCCCTGGTCGCCCAGCTCCACGCGCAGCTCGGGCTTCCCGAGCGCCAGGACGGCGGGCGCCGGCGTGGTCCGGCGCTGGCCGCGGTGCTGGAGAGCCGGCGCGGCGCCGGCGTCCCGCTGGCGATCCTGATCGACGATGCGCACGTGCTCTCGCC
>JAICGY010000322.1 GCA_025922915.1 Candidatus Methylomirabilota bacterium
CGGATAGTAGTCGTTCTGCGCCTGCTGCGACATCGTGAAGGGGCCCGGCACCGTGATCTTGATCGTCCGGCGCGTGTGGGCGCGCAGGAAGCGCACGTCGTCCACCTCCACCGGATGGCGGCGGCGGACCGGCCCCACGATCCGCGGCACGGGATTCGGATGGCCCGAGCGGTCGAGGGCGGTGCCGGGATTGTCGATGTCCACGCCCTCCAGCGCGGTGGCGAAGCGGTTGGAGTAGCTCTCGCGGCGGATCTCGCCGTCCGTCACGACGTCCAGGCCGGCCTCCTCCTGGGCGCGGATGGCGAGCCGCGTGGCGTCGTCCTGGGCCTCGGCCAGCCACGGCTCGGGCACGCGCCACAGCTCGCGCGCCCGCACGCGGGGCGGGAAGCGGCCGGCCAGCCGCGCGCGGTCGATGAGCCACTCGGGCTGCGGGTAGCTGCCGACCAGGGTCGTCGGAAAGAGCATGGAACCTCCTGGGCCAGGGACGGGCTCGGGCGGCGCCGCTCAGTGCCCGGCGGCCAGCTCCCGGGAGATGAGGATCTTCTGCACCTCGTTGGTGCCGTCGTAGATCTGGAAGACCCGGGCGTCGCGGTAGAGCTTCTCGACCGGGTAGTCGGCGACGAAGCCATAGCCGCCGTGGATCTGGATCGCCGCCGAGCAGACGCGCTCGCACATCCGGGAGGCGAAGAGCTTGGACATCGACGCCTCCTTGATGCACCGCACGCGCGACTGCTTGAGGGCGGCGGCGTGCAGGCAGAGCTCGCGGGCCGCCGCGATGTCGGTCGCCATGTCGGCGAGCTGGAAGGCCACCGCCTGGTGCTCGATCAGCTTCTTGCCGAACGTCTCGCGCTCGCGCGCGTAGGCCAGCGCGGCATCGAACGCGGCGCGGGCGACGCCGAGGGACTGGGCGGCCACGCCGATGCGCCCGCTGTCGAGGCCCGAGAAGGCGATCCGCAGCCCCTCGCCCGGGCGCCCCAGGAGATTCTCGGCCGGCACCTCGAGGTCCTCGAGCACGATCTGGCACGTGTCGTTCGTGCGGTGCCCGAGCTTCTGCTCGACGCGGATCACCCGGTAGCCGGGCCGATCGGTGGGCGTCAGGAAGGCCGAGATGCCGCGCTTGCCGGCGCCGGGGTCGGTGACGGCCAGGATCACGGCGACCCGGGCCGAGCGCCCGGACGTGATCAGGCTCTTCGTGCCGTTCAGCACCCAGCGGTCGCCCTTCCGGACGGCGCGCGTGCGCTGGTTGGCGGCGTCGGAGCCCGCCTGCGGCTCGGTGAGGAGCATGCAGGCGATCGCGCGGCCGCTGGCCACCGGGCGGAGGAAGCGCTCCTTCTGGTCCGGTGTCCCGAAGTCGCGGACCTTGAAGCAGAAGGAGTTGGTGGCGCTCACCATGTTGCAGACGCCGGCGTCGCCGTAGGCCAGCTCGTCGGTGGCGAGCACGTAGGAGGTGAAGTCCGCGCCGCTGCCGCCCCACTCGGCCGGCACGCAGACGCCGAAGAGCCCGAGCGCGCCGATCCGCAGGACGGTGTCGACCGGGACCGTGGCCGTCCGGTCCCACTCCGCCGCGAAGGGGAGGATCTCCTTGCGGACGAAGTCCCGCGTCATGTCCCGGATGGCGATCTGCTCCGTGGTCAGCTGCCCCATCGCGCCGAGGCGGACTATAGCAATTTCCTGCTATCCTCGCCGCACCCGTGAAGCCGCTCGACGGCGTCGTCGTCCTCGACCTCACGCGCTTCCTCGCCGGGCCGTACTGCACGCTGCTCCTGGCCGGGCTCGGCGCCGAGGTCATCCGCGTCGAGCCGCCCGGCGGCGACCCCTACCGCGACCGCCCGCCCTATGCCGGGCCGGCCGGCGTGCACCTCGACCGGCGCACCGACGACGACATCTCGATCCAGATCCTGCACCGCACGCGGGGCAAGAAGAGCATCACGCTGAACCTGCGCGCGCCCGCCGGCGTGGACCTGTTCCGCCGCCTCGCGCGCGGGGCCGACGTCGTGGTCGAGAGCTACCTGCCCGGCACCCTGGAGACGATGGGGCTCGGGTTCTCCGCGCTGTCCGCCGAGAACCCGCGGCTCGTCCTCTGCTCCATCTCGGGCTTCGGCCAGCACGGTCCCCGCCGCGAGTGGCGGGCCTTCGATCCCGTGGTGCAGGCGATGAGCGGCATGAGCAGCGTGACGGGCTACCCCGACCGCCCCCCCGCGCGCTGCGGGGCGTCGATCACCGACACCGGCGCGGCGCTCTGTGGCGTCGTCGGCGTGCTCGGCGCGCTCCGGGCCCGCGAGCGTACGGGCCGGGGCGACTGGGTGGACGTGGCGATGCTCGACGGCGCGTTCTTCCTCCTCGCCGACGTGCTCGAGTTCGCCACGGCCGGCGTGGCGCCGGGCCGGATCGGCAACGGCCACCCCGGGACCGTGCCCTTCAACACGTACCGGACGCGCGACGGCTGGATCACCCTCTGCGCCGTCACCGACGACGAGTGGCTGCGCGTGCTGGCCGCCCTCGGCCGGCCCGAGCTGGCCGCCGACCCGCGCTTCGCGCCCGCCGTCGCGAGCCGCCGCGCCCACCGGGCGGAGATCGACGCCCTCCTCGAGGCGTGGGCCGGCGCGCGGACGATGGCCGAGGCCGTGGACGTGCTGCAGGCGCACCACGTGGCCGCCGCGCCCGTGCGCGAGCTGGCCGAGGCGCTCGACGACGAGCAGCTCCGCGCGCGGGACATGGTCGTGCCCCTGGCGCACCCGACCCGGGGCGCCGTCCCCGGCGCCCGCGGCGTGGGCATGCCGATCAAGTTCCTCCGGCATCCGGCCGCCTTCGACGCCCCGCCGCCCGCCGTCGGCGCCCACAACGCCGAGATCTACGGCCGCCTCGGCCTCGCCCCCACCGACCTCGACGGGCTGCGCGCCGACGGCGTCATCTGACCGGCGAGGCCGGAGGCCGGCCGCTATCGCGCCGCGAGCGCGGCGAGCGCGGCCATATCCGGCACCGCGGCGAGCCGCCGCAGCGCGCTCGCGAGCCGCTCGACGCGCTCGGCGGGAAGGACGACGCCCGCGAGCCGGGCGAACTTGGCCTCCAGCTCCTCGCGCGTGAGCGGGTTCGCCGCGGTGCCGCGCGCGGCGTCGACCGCCTCCTCGACCAGGCGCCCGCCGGCGAGGCGGACGCTCATCCTCGCCTGCCCGATTCCCAGCGCCGGGTCCGCCTCGGCGGTGACGCGCGCCATGACGCGGGTGACGGCGGGATCCGTCATCCGGGCGTCGGCGAACTCGGCCTCCCCGGCCTCGCCGCGCACGAGGCCGAGGGCCGCGCAGAACGCGACGCTGAACTTCGCCTCGAGCCCGCTCCGCGGTGCGCGGTGATCGGCGACCTCCAGCACGAGCGGGTGGACGCGGCAGCGCACCGCCTCCACGGCCTCGGGCGCCGGCGCCTCGCGCGCGCGCACGCCGCGGGCGGCGTCGATCGTGGCATGGGTCAGGTGGCAGGCGGCGTAGGGCTTGGTGCTGTTGTCCAGGAGCTCGAACCGCTTGCCCAGGTTCTCGATGGCGCCGCGCAGATCGTGCACGCCGAGGAAGGTCGCCGCCAGCCCGCCCGGCCCGTCGAGGACCGCGGTGGATCCCGTGAAGCCCTCGCGCGCGAGGAGCGCGGCCAGGAGCCCGTTCATCGCGGCCTTGCCCGGGTGGAGGGGCTTGCACATCGTGCCGAAGGACTGCTCGAGGCCGGCCGCCTGCGTCGCCGCGATCCCGAGCGCGTGCGCCAGCCGGTGGCCGTCGAGGTCGAGCAGCTTGCCGGCCGCCGCGGCGGCGCCCAGGTGGCCGAGGATGCCCGTGACGTGCCAGCCGCGGTCGGCGAGGGCGCGGCCGATCACGCGCCCGACCCGCGTCTCGACCTCGAAGCCCGCCACGAACGCGGCGAGCGCCGCCGCGCCGGTGGCATGCCGCCACTCGCCGAGGGCGAGCACCACCGGGGCCACCGGCGCGGCGCCGTGGACGATCGAGGGCAGGTGCGTGTCGTCGAAGTCGAGCGCGTGCGACTGCGTGCCGTTGGCGAGCGCGGCCAGGAGCGCGCTCGTCCGCGTCCCGTGCCCCACCACCGTGGCCTGCGGCGCCCCGCCGGTGGTCCGGACCACGGCGGCGATGGCGTCGGCGAGCGGCTCCGCCGAGCCCCGGACGGCGGTGCCGAGCCAGTCGGTGATCGAGCGGCTCGCCGCCTCCTCCACCGCCAGCGGCAGCGCCGCGGCCTCCAAGCCCAGCACGAACTCCACGAGCGCGTCCATCACCGGCGTGCTCACGCTGCTCATCTCGGTCTCCTCCGCGCCGGCCCGCGGCCGGCCCTCACTGCCCCCGGAACTCGGCCGCGCGCCGCTCCCGGAAGGCGCGCAGCCCCTCGGCGCGGTCCTCGGTGGTGAAGAGCCGTGCCGTCAGCCCCATCTCGAAGGCGAGGCCGGCCTCGAGCGGCATGCCGAGGCCGACGTCGATCGCCTTCTTCGCGAACGCCAGGCTCAGGGGCGCCCGCCGCGCGAAGAGATTCGCCATCTCCAGGGCCGCCGTGACGTCCCGGCCGGCGGGCACCACGCGGTTGACGAGGCCGATGCGCAGCGCCTCGTGGGCGTCGATCGGCTCGGCCGAGAACAGCAGCTCCTTGGCCCGGGCCGGCCCGATCAGGCGTGGCAGGCGCTGGGTGCCGCC
>JAICGY010000323.1 GCA_025922915.1 Candidatus Methylomirabilota bacterium
GACCTCAAGGACGTCTACTGGGGGCTCGGCAGCCATCTGGGCCACGCCCGCTACCAGAACGCCGAGGGCGAGTTCATCGGCGAGGTGCGGGACGAGGTGCGCCGCTACGGCGAGGTGCGCGAGGCGGCCGCGGATCCGGTGCTCGGCCGGTCGTCACGCTCGAAGGCGCGCTCGGCGGGACCGCTGCGCTTCCACACCGACCGCTGCGACGTCGTGAGCCTGCTCTGCGTGCGGCCGGCGCGCGCCGGAGGGCTGAGCCGGATCGTCAGCGCGGTGAGCGTGGCGAACGCGATCCGGGCGCGGCGTCCCGATCTGCACGCGCTGCTGTGCCAGGATTACTGGCGGAGCCGCCAGGGCGAGGAGGCCGGCGGGGAGCGTCAGGTGTACGCGCTGCCCGTCTTCGCGGTCCACGAGGGCAAGTTCACGACGCAGTACTCGCGGACGTTCGTGGAGGCGGCCCAGCGGCTGCCCGGCGTGCCGCGCCTGAGCGCGGCGCAGGAGGAAGCGCTCGACCTGCACGCCGCGGTCTGCGAGGAGCTGGCGCTGACGATGGCGTTCCAGCCCGGCGACTGGCAGCTGCTGAACAACCACGTCATCTACCACGGCCGGACCGCGTACGAGGACGAGGCGGGGGCGGACCGCGACCGCCTCCTGCTGCGTCTCTGGCTCGCCCCGCCCAACAGCCGAACCCTCCCGCCGGGCTTCGACGTGCTCTGGGGCACGACGGCGCCCGGCGCGCCGCGCGGCGGCATCGCCCGGCCCGCGCCCGCCTGACGCCCGCCCGGATCAGCCGACCCGGTAGCGGGCGATCGCTGCCGGATCGAACGCGAGGCCGAGGCCGGCCGCGCGCGGCACGACGAGCTCGCCCCCCTCCCGCGTCGGCGTCTGCTCGAAGAGCCGGAGGGTCCACGGCATGTACTCGACGGTGAGGCCGTTCGGGACGGCCGCGATCAGGTGGACGTGAATCTCGGGGAGGAGGTGGCTCACCACCGGCAGGTCGAAGGCCTCGGCCATCCCGGCGACCTTCATCCACTGCGTGATGCCGCCCACGCGCAGGAGGTCGATCATCACGATGTCCATCGCCCGCGCCTCGAGCAGGTGGCGGAAGGGCACGATGCCGTAGTGGTACTCGCCGGTGGTGACCGGGGTGACGAGCCCGTCCGCCACGCGCGCCAGCCCCGCGTAGTCGTCGTGCGCGACCGGATCCTCGAGCCAGTAGAGGTGGTACGGCTCGACGCGCCGGCCGACCTCGAGCGCCTGGTGCACGCTCCAGAGCTGGTTGATGTCGCACATCAGGTCGACGTCGGGCCCGATCGCCTCCCGCAGCACCCGGACGCGCTCGACGGAGGCGGCGACGCTCGGCTCGCTCCCGCACTGCATCTTCATCTGCCGGAAGCCCATGTCGCGGAGGCGCGGCCCGGCCTTGGCGAGGTAGTCGACCGGGTGCGGCCGCATGAGCGCCCCGCTCGCGTAGGTCGGCACGCGGTCGCGCAGGCCGCCCAGGAGCGCGCACACCGACTGGCCGACCGCTTTGCCCCGGAGATCCCAGCACGCCATGTCGATGGCGGCGAGGGCGAGGGAGAAGATGCCGCCGGGGCCCGCGCTGCCCGCCGCGCGCCGGAGCTTCGCGGCGATTGCCTCGACCCGGGTCGGGTCGTCGCCGACCACGAGGCCCGCCAGGGCGTCCACCGCGGCCCGCAGCGCCGGCGTGATGGCACCGCCGAAGAACGTGAGCCCCACGCCGACGAGCCCCTGGTCCGTCCCGAGCTCGAGGGTGACGAACTCGCGCGTGTCGGTGGGCGCGGGCAGGCCGACGACGAGGGGGTTGTCGGCGGGCGTGCGAAGCACGCGGGTCGTGACGTGGGTGATCTTCACGGCGGAGCCCTCCCGAACCGGTGCGCGCCCGGGGTCAGCCCTTGAGGCGCGGCAGGATCTCGCGCGTGGTCCGCTCCAGCTGCTCGGCCTGATCAGCGCCGCCGAAGCGGAGGACGATGTGCCGGACGCCGGCGGCCACGAAGCGCTGCAGCCGCTCCAGGCAGCTCGCGCCGTCGCCCGCGTGGAAGCCCTGGATGCGGGCGATGGCCTCGTAGGGAGCCTGATAGTAGCCTTCCACGAAGCGGCGCAGGTCGGCGGCGGCGGTCCTGGCGTCGCGCCCGACGTTGAGCGTCGTGTAGAGGGCCGGCGTCAGCGCCTGGTCGCCGCGACCCTCGGCCCGCGCGGTCTCGCGCACGCGCGTCCAGCCATCGGCCCACGCCTCCGGCGTGACGCTGTTGGGAAGCCACGCGTCGGCCAGGAGGCCGGCGCGGCGGGTGGCGGCCTCGACCTCGCCTCCCATCCAGATCGGCGGACCGCCCGGACGATGCGGCGTCGGCAGCAGTCGCGCGCCGCCGAGGGTCCAGTACCGGCCCTGGAACGTCACGCCCCGCTCGCCGCCCTCGTCCGCCCACAGCTTCCGGCAGAGGGCCAGCGTCTCCACGAGGCGGCCCACGCGCTGGGCGAACGGCACGCCGGCGGCCTCGAACTCGCGGCGCACGGCGGGGGAGTCGGGGGCGATGCCCACGCCCAGGAGGAGACGGCCTTCGGCGATGCGGTCGACGGTCGCCACCAGGTGCGCGAGGACGAGCGGATGGCGCAGGGCGGGGAGCAGCACCGCCGTGCCCAGACGCGAGCGCGTGGCGCGCGCGGCGACGGCGGCGAGGAGCGTCAGCGGCTCGTGGCGCGCCCGGGCCAGCAGCGAGTCGCCGACCCAGATGGAGTCGTAGCCGGCGGCGTCCGCACGCTCGGCCATCGCCAGCAGCGGCGCCGTCTCGAAGCGTCCGGACATCACCGCATCACGGGTCGGCAACAGGACGCCGACGCTGATCTGGTCGCCCACGGCGTGGCATCCTAGCACGGCGCCCGCGACGGGCGCGCGGCCGCGTCAGGTGCCGAGGCCGAACAGCGAGGTGGTCCGCGTCGCGGCGAGCATGGCCGCCATCGCGTCGTCCGGCGGGCGGCGCTCGAAGCGCGCGGCGGCGTCGAGGACGCGAGGCAGCAGGGTCAGGTCGCCGACGGTGCTGAGGAAGACGCCCGGCAGGCCGAGGACCCAGTGGACGGCCCGGTCGATGTCCGCCTGGTCCTCGAGGGGCTGATACCACGTGGCGTGCGTGCGGTGCGCGGTGGCCCACGGGCCGCGCGCGACCGACTTGATGATCTGGACGGCCACGTTGCGCTCGCGGCAGATCGCCAGCACCTCCTCGAACGTCGTCCGGTAGCGCTCGTCCTGGGCCATGAGGAAGTTGTAGGGCATCAGGACGGCATCGAAGTCGAACCGCGCCAGGCTCCGCCGGTGCATGGCGGGGATCGCCCACCCGTGGCCGGTCACCCCGATGAAGCGGACGAGCCCCTGGGCCCGGGCCTCCACGAGCGTCTCCAGCGCGCCGCCGGGGCCCATCGCCCGGTCCCAGTCGTCGGGATGCGCCAGGGAGTGCAGCTGGATCAGGTCGACGTGGTCCACGCGCAGCCGCTCGAGCGACCGGTGCAGCTCCTCGCGCGCCGCCGCCGCCGTGCGCATGCCGGTCTTGGTGGCGAGGAAGAAGTGCGTCCGGTGACGGGGCATCCAGGCGCCGATGCGGAGCTCGGAGTCGCCGTAGCGGGCGGCGGTGTCGATGTGGTTCACGCCGTGCGCGAGCAGCATGTCGAGCGTCCGGTCCGCCGCCGCCTGGTCGACGCGCGCCAGCGCGGCCGCACCGAAGACCGTGACGGTGCTCGGGTGGCCGGTCCGGCCGAAGGGGCGGCGCTCGATCACCGCGCGGTCCCGTCCGGGACCGGGGGCGGGTCGGCGTCACGGGCGCCTGAGGTGCGGGCCAGGTACTCGGGCGGGATCGGCCGGCCCGCCTCCGTGTACGCGCGGCGGATGGCCTCGACGTTCGGGCTGAAGATGGTCTTGCGGTTGCCGCGCGCCCACTCGTTGGAGGCGCGGATACTGTCCAGCGAGCCCTGGAAGCGCGGCATGACGTAGCGCGCGAACAGCTCGTAGCTGCGCAGCGTCTGCTCGCGGCTGGCCCACTCGTGGGCGCGGAAGAGGAGGCCGCCGAAGCCGCCCTGGCTGTAGCCCTGCAGCCGCTCGATGCCGCGGCTGACCGTCTCCGGCGAGCCGACGAGCGTGGTACCCATCGCGACGCCCTCGCGGAGGGGGTCGTCGCTGCGGCCGGGCGGGCGGCCCAGCGTCTCCTCGAAGTACGTGATCGTCTCGTGGCGCTCGGCCCGGTGCACCTCCCGCAGCGCCTGCTCGTCGTCCTCCGCCACGTGCACGTTCACCACCACGCGCCACTGCTTCCGGTCCATCCGCGTGCCGTGGCGGGCGGCCGTCTCCTCGGCGATCCGCCACTGGGCGCCCAGCGCCTCCGGGCCGCCGGGCAGGCCCGCGCCGAGCGAGAGCACGCCGAGGCCGTGCTTGCCCGCCGCCACGACGCCGGAGGGCGTGAGCGTGGACGCCACCGCGATGGGAAAGTGAGGCTCGGTGTAGGGCGCCAGGTGCAACCGCGCCTGCCGGAGCTCGAACCAGTCCGTCTTCAACGTCACCGGCTCCTCGCCGCGCAGGAGCTGCATGATCGCGTCGAGCGCCTCCTCCATCCGCGGACGCTGGGTGACGGGCTCGA
>JAICGY010000324.1 GCA_025922915.1 Candidatus Methylomirabilota bacterium
ACGCTCGTCGGCCTGCTCGCCTTCCGGCTCGTCGAGCGCGCTAGCGCGCGGTGAGGTCGGGCCAGAGCCGGTCGGCGCCGCGGGCGGCGACGGCGCGGCCGAGCTCGGCGGCCCAGCGGCTCTCGCTGCCGAACTCGGCGCGCCACGACCAGAGGCGGCGGGTCGAGAAGTGCAGCGAGTGCTCGTAGGTGAAGCCGATGGCGCCGTGGGCCTGGTGCGCGATGCCGGCGCCGATGCCCGCCGCCTCCCCCGCCCGCACCTTGGCCGCGGCCGTCTCGAAGCGGCCGTCGCCGCGGTCGGCGGCGCGGAAGGCCTGCTCGGCGGCGATGCCGCTGGCCGCGACGTGCCCGGCGAGCACGGCCAGGCTGTGCTGGATTGCCTGGAAGCTGCCGATGGGGCGGCCGAACTGCCGCCGCTCGGTCGCGTAGCGCACGGACTGCTCGAGCAGCGACTCGAGCGCGCCCGCCATCTGCGCGGCCCGCGCCATGGCCCCGCGCACGACGATCACGTCGGCGGGCAGGCCGGCGGGCGCGGACGCCATCGCGACGACCGGGGTGGCGGCGAAGGCCAGCGTGTCGCGCGGCTCGCGCGCGAGATTGAGCTCCGGCGTCACGCGCGCACCGCCGCGCGCGACGAGGGCGACCGCGGGCCCGCCCTCCGCCTCGGCCAGGGCCACGACGTGGCCGGCCGCCCCGCCCCACGGCACCCGGGCCGCGGTCCCCGACAGTCGCCAGCCGCTGCCCGCGCGCGCCAGCGTGAGGCGGTCCCGGGTCCGCACGGGGGCGAGCGTCAGCGGCCCGAGCGGCACCTCGAGCCCCGCCGTGGCCAGCAGCCAGCCCGCCACGATCGTCTCCGGCAGCGGCACCGGCGCCGCGTGGCGCCCCGCCGCCCGCACGACGACGTGGGCGTCGGCCCAGGTGCCGCCCGCCCCGCCCTGCGTCTCGGGCACGAGGGGCAGCGTCAGCCCGGATTCCTCGAGCGCGCTCCAGAGCCGCTCGGGCCAGGTGCCGCGCTCGGCCTCCTCGAGCGCCTCCTTCGTCACGAGATCGCCCAGGAGCCGGCCGACGGTGTCGGAGAGCAACGTGCCGAGCTCGCTCATCGCAGCCCCAGCCCGCGCGCGATGATGCCGCGGAGGACCTCGCGCGTGCCGCCCCGCAGCGAGAAGGACGGCGCGTTCTGCACGAGATAGCCGAGCGTCTGCTGCAGGTCCTCGCCGGTGTCGATCGTCGGCTCCAGGTCGAGGAGGGCGTGGACGATCTCCGGCACGGACTGCTCGAAGGTGGTGCCGACGTCCTTGACCACGGCCGCCTCGAGGTTCGGGTTGTCGCCCGCCTGCAGCATGCCGGCCACGGAGAGCGACATCTGGCGCAGCGCGGCCATGTGCGCCACGAGCCGGCCGATCGCCTCCGCCTCGCGGGGACCGGGCTCCGGCCCCACGTGCTGGAGCAGCGCCACCACGAGGGCGAAGGACGAGAGGTAGCGCTCGGGGCCGCTGCGCTCGAAGGCCAGCTCCGTCGTCACCTGCTTCCAGCCGTCGCCCTCGCCGCCGACCCGGTTGTCCTCGGGGACGAAGACGTCCTGGAACACGACCTCGTTGAAGTGGTGCTTGCCCGCGAGGTCGACGATCGGCCGGATCGTGATCCCCGGCGAGTGGAGGTCGACGAGGAACTGCGAGAGCCCCTCGTGCTTCTTGTCGGGGACGACGGCCGTCCGGAAGAGGGCGATCGCGTAGTCGGACTGGTGGGCGTTGCTCGTCCAGACCTTGGTGCCGTTGACGACGTAGCCCCCGTCCTTGCGGACGGCCCGCGTGCGGATCGACGCGAGGTCGGAGCCGGAGTCCGGCTCGCTCATGCCGATGGCGAACGACAGCTCGCCCCGCGTGATCGAGGGCAGGAAGCGCTCGCGCTGCGCCTCGGTGCCGAAGCGCAGCAGCAGGGGGCCGCTCTGCCGGTCCGCCACCCAGTGCCCGCCGACCGGCGCGCCGGCGGCCAGCATCTCCTCCAGCACGACGTAGCGCTCGAGGAACGACCGCTCGTGGCCCCCGTACCGCTTGGGCCACGTCATCCCGATCCAGCCGCGCGCGCCCACCTTCCGGCTGAACTCCGGGTCCCGCCCGCCCCACGACCGCGCCCGCCTGACCGCCGCGCGGCCCGTGAAGTGCTCGCGCAGGAATGCCCGCACCTCGTCCCGCAGGCTCTCGGCCTCCGGCGGCAGGTCCCGCACCGCGAAGTGAAAGATGCCCATGCCTCAGCCCTGTAGCACGCGCGCCGGCGGGGCGCAACCGGCGAGGGGCCGGCGACGGCGGGACGCGCTCACCGGCGGAAGAAGCCGCCGCGGGGGCGGGCGTGCGCGTGGAAGTGGTCGGGGATGTTGCGCATGTGGCCGTCGACCCAGAACTCGCCGAGGCGCTCGGCGGCCACCTCGTGCAGGCGCGCCTGCATGTGTCGCAGGTGCTCGGCGGGCGGCTCGGTGCCGTGCCAGCGCCAGACGACCATCGGCACCTCGCAGATCTCGCACTCCGCGATCCAGCAGACGTCGTCCTCGTGGAACCAGGGCGTGAGCCGGGCGGCCCGACAGAGATCGCAGCCATCGACCTTGACGAGCGGCGCAGCGTCGCTCACGCGCCCCCCGTCATGCCGCGCGGCGCGCGCGCCGGCCTTACGCGGCTCGCGCCATCGGCAGCCCGGCGCGCTGCCAGGCCTCGACACCGCCGCGCAGCGCCTTGGCCTCGGAGAAGCCCCGCGCCTGGAACTGCTCCGCCTGACCGGCGGAGGTCGCCTCGGCGGGTCACCCGCAGTAGAAGATCAGCGCGCGGTCCCTCGGCAGCGACCCGGTGCGGTGCTGCAGCTCGTGGAGCGTCATGGCGCCCTCGATCCGCATCCGGTTGCACTTGCTCTCGTCCTCGTAGGCGCAGACCAGCAGGGCCCGGCCCGCGGTCACCTCGCGGCGCGCCTCTTCGGGATCGATCCGCTCGACGGCCATGATCCACCTCCGGCCGCCGGACGGTGCAACGGCCGTACCCTCGACCGGGACGGAGCGCGGGCGCGCGGCTCAGTAGCCCGGCTCGTCGAGCAGCGGGAAGGCGCTGAGGGCGTGCGGCAGGGCCACCGGAGGCGCCGGGTGCAGGTGCGAGCGGTCGAGGGCCCCGACGCGATCGACGCCGAGGAGGCCGAGGCAGATCCGGATCTCGTCCTCCAGCAGCTCGAGCGTGCGCACCAGCCCGGGCGCGCCCGCGGCGGCCAGGCCCAGACAGGCCAGCCGGCCGAGGCCGACGACGTCGGCGCCGGCCGCCAGGCCCTTCACCACGTCGGTGCCGCGCACGAACCCGCCGTCCACGACGATCCGGGCCCGGCCGCCCACCGCGGCCACGACCTCGGGCAGGACGTCCATCGCGCCCCGGCCCTGGTCGAGCTGCCGGCCGCCGTGGTTGGAGACGTAGACGACCTCGACCCCGTGCTCGACGGCGAGCGCCGCATCCTCGGCGGTGGCGATGCCCTTGAGGATCAGCGGGACGTCGTGCTTGTCCTTGAAGCGCTTGACCTGCGCCCACGAGAGGGCGGCCTGGAAGTCCTGCCCGGTGGCGCGCAGCCGCCACGGCTTCACGAACCGCCGGGCGAGGTCGCGCTCGCGCCGGCTGTAGACGGCGGTGTCGACGGTGAGGCAGAAGGCCGCGTACCCGTGGTCCAGCGCGCGGCGGACGTGGTCGTCCACGAAGGCGTCGTCGCCCCGCACGTAGAGCTGGAAGATCCGGAAGTTGTCGGCGGCCTTGGCGGTGGCCTCCAGCCCGGGGTTGCACGCGCTCGACAGCATCTGGGGCACGCCGAACTCGGCGGAGGCCACGGCCGCCGTCGCGCCGCCGCCCGCCGTGAACGTCTCGATGGAGCCGATGGGCGCGAGCATCACGGGGATCCGGAGCGGCCGGCCGAGGAACGTCGTGGAGGCGTCGAGCTTCGAGACGTCGCGCAGCACGCGCGGCCGCAAGCCGAGCGAGTCCAGGGCGAGCCGGTTGCGCCGCAGGGTGGTCTCGGTCTCGGTGCCGCCGACGAGGTAGTCCCAGGGGCCGGGGGCGAGCGCCGCGCGCGCGGCGCGGACGATCTCGTGCAGCGTCTGGAACCGGTCCTCGAGCCCCGAGCCCACGGCCGGCAGCATACCAGATCCCGCGCGCCGACCGGTGGGCGCCGCCCCGCATGCTACGCTAGCCGCGCCATGGACGACACGCGCCCGTTCGCCGGCATCGAGGTGGTCGAGTTCGGACAGTTCATCGCCGTGCCCTTCTGCGCCCAGCTGCTCGCCGAGGGCGGCGCGCACGTCGTCAAGGTGGAGTCGCTCGAGGGCGACCCGGTCCGTCACCTGGCGCCGCTGGCGCCCGGCGAGACGCGGCACTTCATCTCCCGCAACCGCGGCAAGCACACGCTCCCGCTCGACCTGCGCCATCCGGGCGCGAAGGCCGTCATCGACCGGCTGCTCGCGCGCGCCGACGTGGTCCTCACCAACTTCCGCCCCGGCTTCGCCTCCGAGCTCGGGCTGGACTGGCCGAGCCTCGCCCCGCGCTTCCCGCGGCTCGTCGTCGGCAACGTGAGCGCCTTCGGGCCGCGGGGCCCGGACGCCCAGCGCGCCGGCATGGACCTGGTCG
>JAICGY010000325.1 GCA_025922915.1 Candidatus Methylomirabilota bacterium
CGCTGCGGGCGTTCCTCGGGCTCGGCACCAGATTCATGAAGTGCCGCCCGGCCGGCCTCGAGGTCAACGACAAGGGGCTAGGCGACTTCCTCGTGAGCGCCCTCGGCGATGCCGAGCTCTCCGTGACCGTCCGCCACGACCTCCCTGCCGTCCGCGACGTCTTGCGCACGATGGCCCGGCAGGTGGACCCGCGGCCTCCGGTGCCCGACGCCCTCGAGGCGCCGGAGGTGACGATCGCGCGGCTTCGCGCCTTCGCCGGCGCGGCTCGCGCCTTCCACGAGGCTGCGCCCTGGCGCTATCTCAGCGACGCCGACCTGATCCGCGTGGAGGCCCCGGGGGTGGCGTTCGGGCTGGGCTGGCTCACGGTGCTGGGCGGCGCTGGTCACACCTACGGCCTCGGGTTCTTCGACAGCGAGGCGGCGTTCGAGGCGCTACAGCGGGACCCGGATCCGAAGGCAATCCTCGAGAGCGGCGCTCAGTGGAGCGTGCTGTTCGGGGAGCCGTCGATGCTGCCGTTCGCGGAGCTCGACCTGTGGGAGGAGCACCGGCTGCCCCTGGCCGGCGAGGCGGCGTATCCGATGGCGTTGCGGTTCAGCGCGACCGGTGATCACCGTCGCCCGGGGGCAGCAGAGCTTGCCGACATCGAGGCCATCCTGCTCGCGCTGGCGCGAACGACCCAGGAGCAGGTCGATGGCGGGCGCTGGCGCCACGAGGTGAGTACGCACGACGGGCCGCGCGCCGTCACGCTGGCGGTCCCCGACCTGCTCGTCCCGCTCGACGCGCCGCTGCCGCGGCGGGGCGGGGCGGCGGACCGGCGAGCGGCGGAGCGGGTCTTGCTGGAGGTGCAGCGCTTCACCGCCGGCTCCCGGTTCGAGAGCCTGGAGGACGCGAACGCCGCCATCCAGCAGCGATTCGAGGGGTTTTTCCACGACATCCCCTCGACGGCCAGCACCCCGCTCGAGCGCGCCCAGGACCTGGCCTACCGGGCGTTCGAGGCGCGCGGCCGGCGGCGGGTGCTCGTCGCGCGCAAGGCCCTGGAGGTCTCGCCCGACTGCGCCGACGCCTACGTGATCCTCGCCGAGGAGGCCTCCGACCCGGAGGAAGCCTGCCTGCTGTACGCGGAGGGTGTGCTCGCCGGCGAGCGCGCGCTCGGGCCAACCATGTTCGCCGAACAGGCCGGCCACTTCTGGAGCATCGTCGCCACGCGGCCCTATCTCCGGGCCCGCGCCGGCCTCGCGCAGTGTCTGGGCGCGCTGGGGCGGCAGGACGAGGCGATCGCGCACTACCAGGAGATCCTCCGCCTGAATCCCGACGACAACCAGGGCGTCCGGTACTCGCTGCTCGCCCGGCTGGTGCTCGCCGGGCAGGACGACGAGGCCGGGGCGCTCCTCGAGCGGTTCGGCGACGAGCCGAGCGCCCTCTGGCTCTACGGCCGCGCCCTCGTCACCTTCCGGCGCGAGGGCAGCAGCCCCGAGGCGCGCCGGCAGCTCCGTGACGCCCTCCGCACCAACCGCCACGCGCCGGGCTACCTGACCGGCGACCGGGAGCCGGACCTCGTCCCTCCCGACTTCTACAGCCCGGGCAGCCGGGAGGAGGCGGCCATCTGCGACATCGAGCTGGGCGAGGCCTGGCGAAAGACCCCGGGCGCCGCGGAGTGGCTACGGGCCCACGCGCCGCGCCGATCGGGCAAGCGCAAGCGGCGCTGAGCCGCTGCTCCACGCGAACCTCACCGCCGCAGTATCATCGCCGCTGCGGCACGCTCGCCGCCGGAGGGGCGCATGGCACGGGTGACGCGCATCGATCACATCGCGATCGCCGTCCGCGACGTGGACGCGGGCATCGCGAAGTGGCAGGCCCTGCTCGGGGCCGAGCTGGTCGAGAAGACCGACCTCACGATGCAGGGCCGCCGGGTGGAGGCGGCCTACCTCAAGGTCGGCGACGGCATCGTGGTCCTCGACGGGGCGGCGGACCCGGAGGGGTTCGTCGCGCGCTTCATCGAGCGGCGCGGCGAGGGGCTCCACCACATCGCGGTCGTCGTCGACGACCTGGACGCCTACGTGGCCGACCTCGAGGCCAGGGGGGTGACGATCCCGCACCGCGAGTCGCTGGGGCCGCTCCGCCGCGAGGTCCTGCTCTCGCCGAAGGACACCTGCGGCGTCGTCGTGCAGGTGATCGAGTGGAAGGAGCCGGACGCGCCGACGCTCGAGGGGCGGATCGCGCGCCTCAGGCGGTTCCTGGACACGCAGCCAGAAGACGGCGCCTGACGCCGCCCGGGGCCGCGATCAGCGCCAGGGCACCGGCCCGTCCCAGCGGTCGAGGAACGTCGTCTCCGACGTCGGGCGGCGGACGTTGGGCCCGAAGGTGCCGCGCGGATAGCCGAGCGGGATGCAGAAGTGGAAGACGGCGTCCTTCGGGATGCCGAAGAGGGCGTGGACGCGGTCCATCACGCTCGGGTGCAGCGTCGTCGGGATGGAGCCGATGCCGAGGGCGCGGGCGGCCAGCATCATGTTCTGCACGGCGGGGATCACGCTGTTGGCCCAGCCGGGCGGCATGCCGTAGGCGAGCACGACGCACGGGACGTCCTTCATCTCCTCGGCGAGCACGCTGGCCGAGCGGTAGGTCTTCTCGTCGGGGGGGATGTCCTCGGGCTTCGTCCAGCCCTTCTCGTCCTTGCGCTTGGCCCACCACGCCTCGCGGTAGAGCGCGCCGAACTTCTGGATCCTGTCGCGGTCCGTCACCACCAGGAAGCGCGCGATCTGGCGGTTGCCGCCGTTCGGCGCGCGCACGGCGGACTCGATCACCAGCCGGAGGTCCTCCATCGGGATCGGGTCGGGGCGGAAGCGGCGGATGGAGCGCTGGGTGAAGATGGCTTCGCCGAGGGGCATGGACAGGCGCTTGTGGTCGATGAGCGTGGTCATGGCGCCACGCTAGTCGAGGGACCGAGCGTAGTCAACGGCCTCCGGCACGCCCGCCCTCGATCGCCACGCCCAGGCGGAGCAGTACGTCCTCCGCGAAGGGCCGCCCCACGAGCTGCACCGCGACAGGGAGGCTCGTGGTCACCGGCTCGGCCGGCAGCACCAGCGCCGGCGCGCCGAGGCCGTTCACGAAGCGCGCGAAGCGGGCGAACGTGGCCATCCGGGCCGCGATCTCCTCCCCGCTTCCGGCCGTCGCCTCCTCCACGCGTGGCGGGACGTCGCCCAGCATCGGCAGCAGCAACGCGTCGACGGAGGCCAGCGCGTCGCGCAGGAAGGCCTCGCGCAGCCGGGCCAGCCGGGCGCGGGCGTCCAGGTACTCGACGGCGGGAATCCGGCACCCGGCCTCGAGCCGCTCGCGCACGAGAGGCTGCAGGGCGTCGGGCTCGGCCAGCCGCGCCCGGTGCTCGAACGCCGATTCCGCGCGCACGATCGTCCCCGTCACCTCGGTCAGCGGGCGCGGATCGGGCAGCGGCCGGCGCACCACCGCCGCTCCGGCGGAGGCCAGCCGCCGGGCCGCCACGTCCAGGGACTCCCGGACCTCCGGGGCCACGTCGCCGAAGTAGTCGTCGTCGGGCACGCCGACGCGCACGCCCGCCGGTGGCGCATCGAGAAGCGCAGGATAGTCGGGCACCGGGGCCGGGCTGGACGTCGGATCGGCGGCATCGTGGCCGGCGATCGCCGCGAGCACCAGCGCGACGTCGCGCACGCTCCGCCCCATCGGCCCCACGTGGTCCAGCGCAAGCGACAGCGGCATCACGCCGGCCCGGCTCACCCGGCCGTACGTGGGCTTCAGGCCGACCACGCCGCAGCACGCCGCAGGGATGCGGATCGAGCCGCCGGTGTCGCTGCCGACGGCGCCCGGCACGAGCCCGGCCGCCAGCGCGACGCCGCAGCCGCTCGACGAGCCGCCGGGCACGCGGTCCGGCGCGCGCGGGTTGCGCGGCGTCCCCTGCACCGCGTTCACGCCGAAGGTGCCCATCGCGAGCTCGCTCATCATGAGCTTGCCCAGCACGATGGCGCCGGCGACGGCGAGACGCCGGGCCACCGTGCAGTCCTCGCCGGCCGTCCAGTAGTCGCGGAGCCCGGTGCCGCACGTGTTCGGCAGGCCGCGCACGAAGAGGAGATCCTTCAGCCCCACCGGGACGCCGTGCAGCGGGCCGGCCAGGCGTCCCGCGGCGCGCGCGGCGTCCAGGTCGCGGGCCCGGGCCAGCGCGCCCTCGGCGTCCACCGCGACGAAGCCGCTCTGCGTGAGGTCGAGCGCCGTGATGCGCTCGAGCAGCCTCCGGGTCACGGCGACGGCCGTCGTCCGCCCCTCGCGGATGGCGGCGGCGACGGCAGCGACGCCCGGTGCTTCACCCAGGTCCGCGGTACCCGGCGCGGCCCTCGTCATGCCGCCCCGCGCCGTGCGCTCAGCGGATGCGGAGCAGGCGCGCCGCCGTGCCCCCCAGGATGCGCGCCTGGTCGGCGCGGGACAGGCCCTTCAGCCCCGTCACCACCTCGACGGGGCGCTCGTAGCCCATGTCGAAGCAGTAGTCGCTGCCGATCATGACGCGGTCGGCGCCGACGAGATCGATCAGGTACCGCAGCGAGGCCGGCGCGTGGCTGATGGTGTCGTAGGTGAAGCGGCGGAGGTAGGCCGAGGCCGGCCGCTTC
>JAICGY010000326.1 GCA_025922915.1 Candidatus Methylomirabilota bacterium
GGCCTCGCACGCGGAGCACCGCGCGCCCAGGCGGACGCCGCACTCGAGGCAGGACCGGCGGAGACACGTCGTGCGGAGCGCTCGCTCATCCGGCCCGCCGGTGGGCCGGTCCAGTCCACGCGCGCCGCGCCGGGATCAGCCGGCCGGCTCCCCCGCGTTCACGGCGACCACCTGGCCCGAGATGCTGCGCGCCATGTCGCTGCAGAAGAACAGCGTGGCGTCGACGATGTCGTCCGCCGTCACGAAGCGCTTGAGCGGCGAGCGCTCCATCATCGCCTTGCGCATCGCCTCCACCGACATCCCGCGCACCTGCGCCTGCCCGGCGATGACCCGGTCGATGCGATCGCCCTCCACGGCGCCCGGCGCCACGCAGTTCACGCGGATGTTGTGGGGCGCCAGCTCCAGGGCCATGCCGTACGTCATGCCCACCTGGCCCGCCTTCGAGGAGCAGTAGCCGATCCGATAGGGCAGCCCGCGGCGCCCCGCCATCGACGAGATGTTGACGATCGCCCCGCCGCCCGCCTTGATCATCTCGGGGACGACGAACCGCGTGCAGAGGTACGAGCTGGTCAGGCAGGAGTCGATCGTGTAGCGCCAGTCCTCCATCGTGTAGTCCTGGACCGGCTTCGTCGGCCCGCCGTCGCCCGCGTTGTTCACCAGCGTGTCGATCGCGCCGAATGCCTGCACGCCGGCCGCCACCATGCGGCGGACGTCGTTCTCGACGGCGGCATCGCAGACGACGGCGATCGCCTGACCGCCCGCCTGCTGGGCCTGGGCCGCCGTCTCCTTCACGAGGTCGGCGGAGCGGGCGGCGCACACGACGCGCGCCCCCTCCCGCGTGAACCGCAGGGCCATGGCGCGGCCGATGCCCTTGGAGGCGCCGGTGACGATTGCGACCCGTCCGTCGAGCAAGCCCATCCCGATCCTCCTCGGCACGCGAGCGCCGTCACGTCTCGAGTCGCCGCTCCTCGCGGAGCGCGCCCAAGGGCCGGATCGATGCCGGGCACCTCGTGGGCGTCGTGCTCCGGGAAGATACCGCGGAGGGGCGGAATCGAGAAGCCGCCCGCCTCGCCCGGGCCACGCCCGCGCCCGTCACCCGCGGATCGGATAGCTCGGCGGGGCGATCTCGTCCAGGGTCTTGCCGCTCCAGTGCCAGCCGGGGACGGCCTTCCACAGCCGCTCGCCCTCGGCCTGCACGGCGGCGAGCAGCGCCCGCTCGTCGACCCGCATGGCGCGCCCGCCCTCGACCAGCACCTCGCCATCGACGATCACCGTCTCCACGTCCCGCCCGCTGCCGAGCTCCACGAGCGCCTTGATGGGGTCGTGGACGGCGCCGTAGTGCATCTGGAGCAGATCCACCACGATGACGTCCGCCTTGGCGCCGGGCGCCAGCCGGCCGAGGTCGTCGCGCCCGAGGAAGCGGGCGCCGCCGAGCGTGGCGGCGTCGAAGACGTCGCGGGCGGCGCCCACGCGGAAGGACTGGTCGGCGATGCGGCAGGCCAGCCCCGCCCAGCGCATCTCGTGGACCATATCTTGAGGATAGGTGTCGGTGCCGAGCGCCAGGTTGATGCCGCGGGCGCGGTAGCGCTCGAAGGACTCGAGCACGATGCCCATCTTCGCGTACTTGTACGGCGCGTGGACCACGGTGGCGCCGGAGTCGGCGAGGAGGCCGAGGTCGTCGCCGTAGGGGTAGTGGCACCACGAGTGGGCGTTGTGGAAGAGGCAGTGGCCGAGTCCGGTCCGCTCCTTCAGGAACCCGATCGCGTGCAGGAGCGCGATCGGGGTCTGCCCGTGCTGCTCGACGATCCGGTGGAACTCGCGGAGGTTCATGGCGGCGTGGAGCTGCACGGGCAGGCCCAGCTCGTCCGCCCGCCGCCGCGTCTCCCGCAGCAGATCCAGCGAGCACGTGTCCATCTGGCCGGGGTAGAGCATGGCTCGGATGCGCCCCTGATGGGCGCCGTCGTGCGCCTTCGCGTAGGCGACGGCGCCCTCGAGCCCCGCGCGCCCCTGCTCCTCGTTCCACTCCCACGCCACGCGGCTGCCGTCGAAGACGTAGCTGGCCGACCGGAAGCCGGGGCCGAGGTAGGCCCGCACCCCCAGCTCGCCCACCGTCCGCGTGAACGCGTCGGGGCCGCCCGGCATCGTGCCCACGTCGAGGATGGTGGTGGCTCCGGCCCGCAGGGCGGACCACATGCCGTAGACCCCGGCCACCTCCGCCCGGTCGCCCGCCCGCGGCGGCGCCGTCCCGCGGCGGGGGACGGCATAGCCGAGGAAGTTGCTGCCGAAGTAATCGGTCTTCAGCCCGTCGAGGAAGACCGACTGGGTCGCGGTGGTGGCGGCGTGCAGGTGGCAGTTCACGAAGCCCGGCGACACGAGCTTGCCGGCCGCGTCGATGCGGCGGTCGATCGCTCCGTCGAAGGCGCGACCGACGTGCAGGATGCGGTCGCGCTCGAAGACGACGCAGCCGTCGGGGATGAGCGTGTGGCCGCCGCCGTCGTACCCCACGACCCAGCCGCCCTGGATCAGCGTTCGCATCGCGCGGCCACGATACCGCGGGCGCGTCGCCCTGTCAGCGGGCAGGTGCCCGCTCGACAGGCAGATCGTTCGTACCCGCCTGTTCTTACAACCGGTCTGTCGAACCATCCCGTGGTCGAGACGTCGCCAGAGCTTTCGTCCATGTTCACGCGGCCAATCGGAACTGGCATACCTTCTGCAGTCCTCGCCTTCAGGGGGCGCGACATGGGCGCGATGAAACGACCTGACGACAGGCGAGGCGCGACGACGATGAGACGACAGCACGATCTGCGGCGGAGACCCCAGGCGTACGCGGTTCCTCTCGCGCGACCAACCGGCCTGGTGGCGGCGACGGTGGCCGCCGTGCTCGCGCTGGCGGCCGTCCTCGCCACGGGCGCGTTCGCGCCGGGCACCGGCGAGCCCTGGCTGAGCGGCTCGGTCGTCGAGTTCCTCATGCCGCGGCGATAGGCCGCCGGACCGGACCGGGCGTCGACACGACTGGAGAGGGGGGAGGATCATGGACAAGGTGAATCGAGCGACGACACCGACCGGGGAGACGGACTCCGTCCACCTCGCCGTCCAGCTGGCCGAGTCGCGCCGGCACAACGAGAAGCTCACGGAGGCGCTCACGGAGGCGCGGGAGGCGATCGCCACGCTCAAGGAGGAGGTCGACAAGCTCTGCGCGCCGCCCTCGACCTACGGCGTGTTCCTCTCCCCCAACGAGGACGGGACCGTCAATGTCCTGTCGCAGGGCCGCAAGGTGAAGGTCAACCTGCATCCCGCCCTCGCGGTCGAGACGCTCAAGCCCGGCCAGGAGCTCGTGCTCAACGAGGGGCTCAATGTCATTCAGGCGGCGGGCTACGAGATCCAGGGCGAGGTCGTCATCCTGAAGGAGCAGCTTGACACGGAGCGTGCCATCGTGACGCTGCGGGCCGACGAGGAGAAGGTCGGCATCATCGCCGATCCCCTGCGCGCCTCCCGCCTCAAGACCGGCGACCACCTCCTGATGGACGCCCGCTCCGGCTACCTGCTCGAGCGGCTGCCCAAGAGCGAGGTCGAGGACCTCACCCTCGAGGAGGTCCCCGACATCGGCTACGACGACATCGGCGGCCTCGGCACCCAGATCGAGGCCATCAAGGACGCCGTCGAGCTGCCCTACCTCTACGCCGACTACTACAAGGAGCACCGGCTCACGCCCCCCAAGGGCGTGCTCCTCTACGGCCCCCCCGGCTGCGGCAAGACCATGATCGCCAAGGCCGTCGCCAACAACCTCGCCGAGAAGATCTCCGAAAAGCGCGGCGAGAAGATCAAGGGCTACTTCCTCAACATCAAGGGCCCCGAGCTCCTCAACAAGTACGTCGGCGAGACCGAGCGCAAGATCCGCGAGATCTTCACCAAGGCCAAGGAAAAGGCCAACGAGGACGTCCCCGTCGTCGTCTTCTTCGACGAGATGGACGCCCTCTTCCGCACCCGCGGCACCGGCATCTCCTCCGATGTCGAGACCACCATCGTCCCCCAGCTCCTCGCCGAGATCGACGGCGTCGAGGGCCTCAAGAACGTCATCGTCATCGGCGCCTCCAACCGCCAGGACCTCATCGATCCCGCCATCCTCCGCCCCGGCCGCCTCGACGTGAAGATCAAGATCGAGCGCCCCGACCGCGCCGCCGCCGCCGACATCTTCCGCAAGTACCTCACCCCCGACATCCCCCTCGCCGACACCGAGCGGCGCGCCGCCGGCTCCGACGCCGACGCCATCGAGGCCATGATCGCCCAGACCGTCGAGGCCATGTACAGCCTCGACGAGGACAACCGCTTCCTCGAGGTCACCTACGCCAACGGCGACAAGGAGGTCCTCTACTTCAAGGACTTCGCCTCCGGCGCCATGGCCGAGTCCATCGTCCGCCGCGCCAAGAAGCTCGCCCTCAAGCGCCTCATCGGCGGCGGCCCCAAGGGCATCTGCACCGACGACCTCCTCGCCGCCGTCCGCGAGGAGTTCAAGGAGAACGAGGACCTCCCCAACACCACCAACCCCGACGACTGGGCCAAGATCGCCGGCAAGAAGGGCGAGCGCATCGTCTAC
>JAICGY010000327.1 GCA_025922915.1 Candidatus Methylomirabilota bacterium
CAGCATCTGCTTGCGGAAGGCGTCGACCTCGAACCGGTGCGCCGTCCCGTCCGGGGCCGTCACCGTCTGACTCTCGAGGTCCACCGTCATCGTGACCCCCGGCCGCTCGTGCAGCTGCGCGCGCAGGCTCGCGACCACGTCGCCGGGCAGGATCACGGGCAGGAGGCCGTTCTTGAAGCAGTTCTGGTGGAAGATGTCGCCCAGGCTCGGCGCCACGACCGACCGCACGCCGCAGGCCTGGAGCGCCCACACCGCCATCTCGCGCGAAGACCCGCACCCGAAGTTGTCGGCGACGACGAGGATCTTCGCCTCCCGGAACGGCGTGCGGTTCAGCACGAACTCGGGGCGCTCGGCCCCGGACGCGTCGAAGCGGACGTCGTGGAACAGGAACCGCTCGTAGCCCGGCGCCCCTTTCGGCTTGCGCAGGAAGCGGGCGGGGATGATCCGGTCGGTGTCGATGTTCGGCAGGTCGATCGGCGCGGCGACGGCGGTGACGCGCGTGAAGGGCGTCATCGTCAGGCGCCCAGGGTGCGGACGTCGGTCAGCCGTCCGCTGACGGCGGCGGCCGCCGCCATGGCGGGCGACAGCAGGTGGGTCCGGGCGCCCTTGCCCTGGCGCCCCTCGAAGTTGCGGTTCGATGTCGAGGCCACCCGCTCCCGCTCCCGCGCCGTCTCGCCGTTCATGCCCACGCACATCGAGCAGCCCGCCTCGCGCCACTCGAACCCGGCCTCGACGAACACGCGGTCGAGCCCCTCCGCCTCCGCCGCGCGCTTGACGAGCCCTGAGCCGGGCACGACCCACGCAGGCACGACGGCGCGCCGCCCCTTCGCCACGCGGGCCGCCGCCCGCAGGTCCTCGAGCCGGCTGTTGGTGCAGGATCCGATGAAGACGCGGTCCACCGTCACCTCGGTCAGCGGCTGGCCCGGGACGAGGCCCATGTAGGCGAGCGCTCGCTCCACGCTCTGGCGGCGCGCGCCGTCGCCGATGGTGGCCGGGTCGGGGACCCGTGCGGTGATCGGCAGCGCGTCCTCGGGGCTCGTCCCCCAGGTCACGGTCGGCGCGATCTCCGCGCCGTCGAGCCGCACCTCGCGATCGAACCGGGCCCCCTCGTCGCTCGGCAGGGTGCGCCAGTCCGCGAGCGCGCGGCCCCAGGCGTCGCCCCGGGGGGCCAGCGGCCGGCCCTCGATCCAGGTGAAGGTCGTCTCGTCCGGCGCCACCATGCCGGCGCGCGCGCCGGCCTCGATCGACATGTTGCAGACCGTCATGCGCTCCTCCATCGACATGGCGCGCACGGCCGTCCCCCCGTACTCGATGGCGTGGCCGACGCCGCCGTCCGCCCCGATGGCGGCGATGATCGCGAGGATCACGTCCTTGGCCGCCACCCCCGGCCCCAGCCGCCCGTCCACGGTGATGCGCATGACCTTCGGCTTGCGCTGCCAGAGCGTCTGCGTGGCCATCACGTGCTCGACCTCGGTCGAGCCGATGCCGAAGGCGAGCGCGCCGAAGGCGCCGTGCGTGGCCGTGTGCGAGTCTCCGCAGACGAGGGTGATGCCGGGCAGCGTCGCGCCCTGCTCGGGCCCGATCACGTGCACGATGCCACGCCGGTCGTCAGCCAGGCCGAGGTAGGTGATCCGCTGCTCGCGGGTGTGCCGCGTGAGGCCGTCCACCATCGCCCGTATCTCGGCGTCGGGCACCGGCGCGCCGGGCGAGGTGAGCACGTAGTGATCCGCCGTCGCCAGCGAGAGGTCCGGGCGGCGCACCCGTCGCCCCGCCGCCTCGAGCCGCGTGAACGCGCTCACCGAGCCCTCGTGGAGCAGGTGGCGGTCGACGTAGAGCAGCGTGTGCCCACCCGGCCCCTCGGCCACGACGTGCCGGGCCCAGATCTTCTCGAGCATGGTCCGGGGCGCGGTCATCACCGGCCGCCCGGACGGTGGCCCACGCCGCCCTCGTACTTCTCCAGCTCCTCGGGCGGCAGGTAGGACTCCTCCCAGGCCCGCACCTGGTCGAAGCCCGCGAAGGTGTGCAGGTTCCCGAGCGGGTGCTTCTCGAAGCGCTCGGCGAAGCGCGCCTCGGCCAGCGGCCCCTCGTCGCGCAGGGCCACCGCGAGGTCGTGGACGGCCTCGATGGTGGCGCGCAGGGTCGCGCCGGGCAGGATCGTGACCGCGATGCCGAGCCCGGCCATCTGGTCGCGGCCGAGCCGCGGCGAGACCCCCGTCTGGTTGTAGAAGATCGGGCCCTTGACCTCGCGGCAGACCCGGCCGAGCTCGTCCAGGCTCGTCGGCCCCTCGACGAAGGCGAGGTCGGCGCCCGATTCCAGATACGCATTGGCCCGGCGGATGGCCTCGTCGAGCGAGCCGCCGTGGGCGCCCCGCGCGTCCGTCCGCGCGATCAGGACGAAGTCCGGGTCCACCTCCCGCCGGGCGGCGTCGGCGGCGCGGTACTTGCCGACCGCTTCCTCCAGCGAGATGACCCGGCGACCGGCGACGTGGCCGCAGCGCTTGGGGCTCACCTGGTCCTCCAGGTGGATGCCCGCCACGCCGGCCTGCGCGTACTCGCGCACGGTCCGGATCACGTTGATCGCGTTGCCGTAGCCGTTGTCGGCGTCGGCGATGACCGGCACGCGGACGGCGTTGGCGATGTAGCGGGCGTTGAGGTGCATCTCCGTCATCGTGGCGAGGCCGGCGTCCGGCATGCCCAGGAGGGACAGCGACGTGCCGTAGCCCGTCATGTAGACGGCGGGGAAGCCGACCCGCTCGAGCACCCGTGCGCTGAGCGCGTTGTAGCAGCCGGGGACGACGAGCGGCGTGGACGTGGCGAGCAGCTGACGCAAGCGGGCGGTGGCGCGCACGACGGACCTCCTCCGGACCTGGGTGCGCCCGAGCCTACCGCGTGTCGGCCAGCGCCTCAACCACGAGGTCGCCCATGCGTGCGGTCCCGATCACGGTGCCGCCGGCGCCGGCCAGGTCCGCCGTCCGCCAGCCGGCCGCGAGCACGGCGCCGACGGCCCGCTGGACCCGGGCCGCGGCCGCCGGCAGGCCGAGACCGTGCTCGAGCAGCAGCGCGGCCGACAGGATGGCGCCCAGCGGGTTGGCGATCCCCTGCCCTGCGATGTCGGGGGCCGAGCCGTGGACGGGCTCGAAGAGGCCGGGGCCGGAGCCGGCGAGGCTCGCCGAGGGCAGCATGCCGAGGGAGCCCGCGAGGGCGCCCAGCTCGTCCGACAGGATGTCGCCGAAGGTGTTCTCGCTGACCACGACGTCGAAGCGGGCCGGCGTGCGGATGAGCTGGAGCGAGGCGTTGTCGACGATGAGATGCTCGAGCGTCACCTCGGGGAACTCCGTCCCCACGCGGGTGACGGCGCGCCGCCAGAGCCGGGACGACTCCAGCACGTTGGCCTTGTCGATCGACGTGAGCCGGCGGCGGCGGCCCTGCGCGAGGCGGAAGGCCACGCGGGCCACGCGCTCGACGTCGGGCGCCGTGTAGAGCATCGTGTCCCACGCCCGCTCCACGCCGTCGCGCGTCTCGTGGCCGCTCGGGCCGTAGTAGAGCCCGGCCGCCAGCTCGCGCACGAAGAGGATGTCCGCGCCCTGCAGCACCTCGGGCCGGATCGGCGAGGCGGCGGCGAGCGGGGGCCAGGCGATCGAGGGCCGCAGGTTGGCGAAGAGGCCCATCTGCCGGCGCAGCTCGAGCAGGCCGCGCCGGCGGTCGCGCGGCAGGGCGTCGAGCACGGGGCCGCCGACCGAGCCGAACAGCACCGCGTCGCTCGCCCGGCACAGGCGCGTGGTCTCGTCCGGGAGCGAGTCGCCGGTCTTCTCGTGGGCCGTCCCCCCCACGAGGCCGGGCTCGAGGCGGAGCGTGAGCCCTTCCTGCCCGGCCACGGCCTCGAGGACGCGCACGCCCTGCGGCGTCACCTCCTGCCCGATGCCGTCGCCCGGGAGCACCGCGATGCGGTACGTGCGCCCGGCCATCGCTCAGCCCTTCACGGAGGCGCCTGTCACGCAGCGCGGATGCCGACGGACTCGAGGCGGGGCCGCATGCGATCGGTCAGGAGCCCGACCTTCTCGAGGTTCGCGAGCAGGGTCGCGTGCAGATCCTTGCGGAAGAGCCGCCGGAAGTGCGAGCCCTCGGCGCCCGCCGCCCGCGCCCGCCGCTGCGCGTGGATCTCCCGGAGGTCGTCGGCGCCGAACCCCATCTCGCGGTAGACCGGGTCCGCGAACTGTCCGGTGAGGGTGCGCACGAGCGCCCAGTGCGTGAACTCCTCGAGCTCCTCGCGCTCGGCGCCCGTCATCTCGCCGACGACGGCGGGCAGGCTCAGCATGCCGAAGCCCATGTGGCGCGACTCGTCCTGCAGGATGAACCGGCAGATCTGCCGCAGGAGGGGGTCCCGGGAGGATTCGGCCAGCATCCGGAAGAGCGCCACCGCGAACGTCTCCGCCACCAGCTGGAGCCCGATCGTCTTGACCGTCCACCGGCGGTCGCCGAGCAGCGTGTCGAACAGCTCGCGCTCGAAGTCGGGCATCGGGTAGCGCAGGCCGCCGAGCCGCTGCTGCACGTAGCGCTCGAGCACCTCGGTGTGCCGGGCCTC
>JAICGY010000328.1 GCA_025922915.1 Candidatus Methylomirabilota bacterium
CGTGCGGGCCAGCCTGGGATCCGCCGGGTTCGCGGTCACGCTCGTCGAGGTCCCCCCGGGCGAGGCCGCCAAGACGCTCGCGGTGGCCGCGACGTGCTGGGACGCGCTCCTCGCGGCCGGGCTCGACCGGACGTCCACGGTGGTCGGCCTGGGCGGCGGCGCCGTCGGGGACCTCGCGGGGTTCGTCGCCGCCACCTACATGCGCGGACTGAATCTCGTCGCGCTGCCCACGACCGTCCTGGCCCAGGTGGACGCCTCCATCGGCGGCAAGACGGCCATCGACCATCCGAAGGCGAAGAACCTCATCGGCGCGTTCCACCAGCCGCGGCTGGTCGTCACCGATCCTGCCGTGCTCACCACGCTCGCCGACCGGGACTTCCGGTCGGGCATGGCCGAGGTCGTCAAGCACGGCATCGTGCTGGACGCCGCGTACTTCGACGAGGTCGAGCGCGCGGCGCCGCGCCTGCTCGCGCGCGACGTGCCGACGCTGGAGCGCATCATCGCCGGCTCCTGCCGCCTGAAGGCCTCGGTGGTCGAGCGCGACGAGCGCGAGTCCGAGCTCCGCCACGTTCTGAACTACGGGCACACCGTGGGCCACGCGCTCGAGGCCGCCACCCGCTCCACGCGCTGGACCCATGGCGAGGCGGTGTCGCTCGGCATCGCGGCCGAGGCGCGCGTCGCGCACCGCCTCGACGTCTGCGACGAGTCGACCGTCCGTCGCCAGGACGACTTGCTGGCGGCCCTCGGGCTGCCGGTCCGGAGCGGGCCGGTGGACGTCGACGAGGTCCTGGCCGCGATGGGACGCGACAAGAAGGCCCGGGACGGCCGGGTGCCATTCGTCCTGGCTCCACGTCTCGGCAGCTTCCGGCTGGTCCAGGATGTTCCCGAGGGGATCATCCGCGATGTCCTCGCCGATCTCGCCGCCTGAGCGCCGACCGTCTGACCGGGGCACCAGTCCGGAGGGGCACTCGAGCGTGGAGACGTTGCCCGGCTCCGTTGCGCGCGCCGTTGACAATGCCGGCGCCGACTCCGTATAGTCCCGCCATGCCGGCGGAGGACACGGCGCTCGCCGGCGCGATCCGCCGACACGAGGAGCGCCTGGCGCGCGACCCGGAGTCCCTGGCGTTCGCGCAGCTCGCCGACCTCTACCGGAAGGCGGGGCGAACGGATGAAGCCATCGCGCTCTGCCGCGACGGCCTCCGGCGCTATCCCCAGTACGGCACCGCCCGCCTCATCCTCGTCAAGGCCCTGATGACCGGCGGGCAACTCGAGAGCGCCTTGGTCGAGCTCGACCCGATGCTGCAGGCCAACCCGAAGGACGTACAATGTCACCGTCTCGCCGCGGAGGCGAGCCGACGGCTCGGCCGGCTCGACGCGGCGGTGCGACATCTGGACGCGGCCGTCGAGCTGGATCCCACCGACCGGGAGTCCCGGGCCCTGCTGGCGCTGCTGCGGGCCGATCCCGGCGCCGGCGGCGACGGCTCCGGCCTGGCCCGGGTCCTCGCCGACGACACGTTCGCGACGCTCGCCTTCGGCGGCGCGTGTCTGGAGCAAGGGCTCGCCGACGAGGCGGCGATCGTCTTCACGCGAGTGCTGCGACGCTCGCCCGACAACGGCGAGGCCCGGGAGCGGCTGGAAGCCGCGCTGCGGGCTCGATCACGACGGAGGGGATAGCGCTTCATGCAGGTCTCGACCGCGGAGTTCAAGAAGGGGCTGCGCATCGTCTTCGATGGGCAGCCGTACGCGATCGTCGACTTCCAGCACGTCAAGCCCGGCAAGGGAGGAGCCTTCGTCCGCACCAAGCTGAAGCACATGCGGCAGGGCCGCGTCATCGACAACACGTTCCGCGCCGGCGAGAAGGTGCAGCTGGTCGAGTACGAGGAAAAGCACATGCAGTTCCTCTACCGCGACGACCGCTACCACTTCATGGACACCGGCACGTACGAGCAGCTCTCCCTGTCCGCCGACGAGGTGGGGGAGGCGCGCGATTACCTCAAGGAGAACACCGAGGTGGACGTGCTCTACATCGAGGGCTCGCCGGCCGCCGTGGACCTGCCGAACTTCGTCGAGCTCGCCATCGCCCAGACCGACCCCGGTGTGCGGGGGGACACCGCGCAGGGAGGCAACAAGCCGGCCCGGCTGGAGACGGGCGCCGTCGTCCAGGTCCCGCTCTTCCTGAACGTGGGGGACGTCGTCAAGGTGGACACGCGAACCGGCGAGTATCTGGGCCGGGTGGCGACCGCGAGCTGATGGCCGCCCCCCGACGACCGAGCCCCGCTCCCGACGGCCCGGGCGCCGACGAGCGCGTGGTGGAGCTCGCGCGCCGGGTCGGCGGCGTCCTCGCCGAGCTCGGACTCTCGGAGATCGAGGTGGAAGCGGCGGGGCTGCGCGTGCGGGTCCTCCGCACCCCGCCCGCCCCGGCGCCCGCCGCCGCCGGGGCGGCGTCAGCATCCGCGGAGCTGGAGGCCGTCCCGCGGCCCGTCGTCTCCGACGCCGCGACGCCCGGGCTCGTGACGATGGAGGCGCCGATGGTCGGCACCTTCTATCGCGCCTCCGCGCCGGCGGCCGCCCCCTACGTCAACGAGGGGGACGTCGTGAAGGAGGGGCAGATCCTCTGCATCATCGAGGCGATGAAGCTCATGAACGAGATCGAGTCCAGGGTCGCCGGCCGCGTGGTCAAGATCCTCGTCGAGAACGCCCAGCCGGTCGAGTACGGGCAACCCTTGTTCCTGATCGAGCCGCAGGGCTGAGGCTCGCGGCGGCTCCCGCATGTTCCACAAGATCCTCATCGCCAACCGCGGTGAGATCGCCCTCCGGATCCTCCGGACGTGCCGCGAGATGGGGATCCGGACCGTCGTGGCGCACTCCACGGCCGATGCGCAGTCCCTGCCGGTCCGCCTCGCCGACGAGTCGATCTGCGTGGGGCCCGCCAGCCCGCAGGCGAGCTACCTCAACATCGCCTCCATCATCTCGGCCGCCGTGGTCACCGACAGCGACGCCGTCCACCCGGGCTACGGCTTCCTCGCCGAGAACCCCAACTTCGCCGACATCTGCCGGGCGTGCGGGCTGACCTTCATCGGGCCGGCCCCCGAGGCGATCCGGCTCATGGGCGACAAGGCCCAGGCCCGGGTGATCGCCAGGCAGGCGGGGGTCCCCGTCGTCCCGGGCAGCGAGCTGCCGCTCAAGGACGAGAACGAGGCGGTGGAGGCGGCCGAGGGCGCCGGGTTTCCCGTCATGTTCAAGGCGGCCGCGGGTGGTGGCGGCCGGGGGATGCGCATCGTGCGCGGCCGGGCCGAGGTGCCGCAGGCGTTCGCCGCCTGCCAGGCGGAGGCCGGCGCCGCCTTCGGGTCCTCCGAGATCTATTGCGAGAAGTTCATCGAGGCGGCGCGCCACGTCGAGGTTCAAGTGCTGGGCGACCGGAACGGCATGCGGGTGCACCTGGGCGAGCGCGATTGCAGCGTCCAGCGCCGTCACCAGAAGCTGATTGAGGAGTCACCGGCTCCCTCGCTGTCGGCCGAGACACGGAGCGGCCTCCACAAGGCGGCGCTCGCCGCCGCCGCCGCCGTCAACTACGTCAGCGCCGGGACCGTGGAGTTCCTCGTCGACGCCGACACCGGGCACTTCTACTTCATCGAGATGAACACCCGGATCCAGGTCGAGCACCCGGTGACGGAGGCCGTCACCGGGCTCGACCTCATCCGGGAGCAGATCCGGATCGCCGCCGGCGAGCCGCTCGGCTTCCGGCAAGAGGCCGTGCGCCTGGACGGGCACGCGATCGAGTGTCGCGTCAACGCCGAGGACCCGGAGACGTTCGCCCCGAGCGCCGGCCGCGTGACGGCCTGGATCCCGCCCGGCGGGTTCGGCGTGCGGGTCGACAGCCACCTGATGGCCCCCTACGCTGTGCCGCCCTTCTACGACTCGCTCCTCGCCAAGGTGATCGTGCACGGCCGCGACCGCGCCGAGGCGATCGAGCGCATGCGGCGGGCGCTCGTCGAGACCCGGGTGGAGGGCATCAAGACCACGATCCCCTTCCACCTCCGGGTCCTCGCCGATGCGGCGTTCGTCGAAGGCCGCTTCAGCAGCATCGACGGCGCGCGTCTCACGGCCGGGTGATGGACCCCTCCCTCTACGTGATCCTCGACCGCGAGGCGGCCGGGGCGCGGAGCCTGGAGGAGATCATGGAGGCCGCCATCGCGGGGGGCTGCCGGCTGGTGCAGCTGCGGGAGAAGACCTGGCCCTCGGGCCGCCTGCTGCCGCTGGCCCGCCGCCTGCGCGCGAGGTCCGCCGACGCCGGCGTGACGTTCGTCGTCAACGACCGCGTGGACCTGGCCCTCGCCGTGGACGCCGACGGGGTGCACCTGGGCCAGGACGACCTGCCCCCCCGGGTCGCCCGACCCCTGCTCCGGCCCGGGATGATCGTGGGCGTGAGCACCCACGGGGTGGCCCAGGCCCGGGCGGCCGTCGCGGACGGCGCCGACTACGTGGCGGTCGGGGCGATGTTCCCGACGGCCACCAAGCCGGACTTC
>JAICGY010000329.1 GCA_025922915.1 Candidatus Methylomirabilota bacterium
CGCCGCGCACCGGGCGTCGGGATCCACGCCGGCCGGTCGAGATTCGTCATCCGGCGCCGTGGGGCACGGGTCGGGCCGCCCTCCCCGGAACACGCTATCCACACCGCGCGACGCCTGTCGTCGAACCACGATGATACCGTTCCGGGCTCCGTCTCCCCGCAGAAGCCACGGTTCCGGGGAGGGCGCCCGACCCGTGCCCCACTCCGTCGGTGGCGAATGTCGGCGCGCCCGCGCACGCCAGCACGGGATCACGAGGTGCCGAGCGCGTGGCGGAGCGACGCGTCGGGGTCAGCGGCGGGGGCGGGCGAGGCGGGGCGTCGGGGTCGGCTTGCGGGCGGAGAGGAGGAGGTCGCAGATCTCGCGGACGGCGCCGGCACCGCCGCGGGCGCGGGTGACGTAGGCGGCGGCGGCGCGGGCGGCGGGGACGGCATCGGCGACGGCGACCCCGAGGCCGACGGCCCGGATCACCGGCACGTCGCCCACGTCGTCCCCCACGTAGCAGCAGGCGGCGAGCGGGAGCCCGTGACGTCCCAGCAGCGCGCGCACCACCGCGAGCTTGTCCGTCGCGCTCTGGTGGACCTCGGCGATGCCCAGATCGCGCGCGCGGCGGGCCACGAGGGCCGTCTGCTTGCGCGTGACGAGGGCAACCAGGAGCCCGGCCTCGCGCAGCAGGACGAGGCCCTGCCCGTCGCGCACGTCGAAGCGCTTCCACTCGTCGCCGCTCTCGGCATAGTAGAGGCCGCCGTCGGTGAGGACCCCGTCCACATCGGTCAGGAGGGCCCGGACACCGAGGAGCCGGCGGCGCGGCAGGTGCCCGGAGCGGGTCACGAGCCGGCTCCGGCGGCCGCCTGCTCGCGCTCGACCACGAACGGGAGCGCCATGAGGGCGAGCGCGACCATGAGCACCTCCGAGTCGCCGAAGTTGTACTCGAAGAGGCCGCCCACCAGGAAGGCCACGATGGCCAGCCCCGGGCCGACGACGAGCGCCCGCTCCGTGTCCGCCTCGCGAGGCAGGCGGCGGAAGATCCGGGCCGTCCGGACGAAGAAGGCGGCGAACATCGCCAGCCAGGCCGCGAGGCCCACCAGGCCCCGCTCGACCGTGATCTGCAGGGGGGTGTTGTGCAGGTGGCTCGTGGAGCGGCGCAGCGCCTCCGGCGGCGCGACGGACGGATAGACGTGCTTGAGCAGCCCGGGCCCCAGCCCGGTCAGCGGGTGCTCGCGGGTGAGCCGCAGCCCGGCCGAGATCATCGCGAGGCGATCGCGCGTCGTCGCGTCGGCCGGGTCGCCGAGCGTGCCGAGCCGCTGGGCGACGCCGGGCAGGAGGACCAGGAACCCGGCGGTGGCGAGGACGAGCAGGACGGCGACGGCGCGGCGGGGCAGCGTCACCAGCGCCGCGCCCGCGCCCGCGGCGAACCCGAGCCAGGCGCCGCGCACGTAGGTGAGCGCGAGGGCCGTCACGCCCAGCAGCCAGGCCGGGACTAGCCAGCGGCCGGCGCGCCCGGGGCGGACCACGCGCGGGAGGGCGGCGGTCAGCACGAGCGCGAGGACCCCGGCCAGCGTCATGTAGATGCTGAAGAAGCCGCGGGCCCGGGCGCACTTGCGGAAGAAGCCGCGGGCCGCGGTCACGGCATCGTCGGGGCAGCCCGCCACCTGCACCACCGCCAGCGCCGACACGACCGCGAGGGCGACCACGAGGGCGCCCAGGAACCGTCGCGCGCCGTCGGTCCCGGGCACGGCGTTGGCGACGACCCAGACCGCGGCGAGCGTGAGCAGGTGCTTCGTGGCGATCAGGCTCTCCCCCGGCCGCGACGAGGCGAGCGCCGCGATCACGGTCCACGCCGCGAACACCGCGATCGGGACCCACAGCGGCGCCACGAGCGGGGGGAGCACGCCCAGCCGGCGCGCGACGAGCACCCACGCCCCGAGCGCGGCGAACGCGATCTGGGCGACGGAGATGGAGGAGACGAGCCCGACCACCAGGGCCAGCAGGAGAACGACGTGCGCGGCCGAGAGCCAGCGGGCCGGGGTGGACCGGCCGCCGCCGTGGCCGGTCAGTAGGCGTTGCGGTTCCTGAAGCCGAGCCACAGGGTCTGCAGCAGGATCTTGAGGTCGAACGCGAGCGACCAGCGCTCGATGTAGTAGAGGTCGTACTCGATCCGCTTCTCGATCGAGGTGTTGCCCCGCCACCCGTTGACCTGGGCCCAGCCCGTGATCCCGGCCTTGACCTTGTGGCGCAGCATGTAGCCGGGCACGCGCTGGCGGAACTCCTCGACGAAGCCCGGGCGCTCCGGCCGCGGGCCCACCAGGCTCATCTCCCCCCGCAGGACGTTGACGAGCTGGGGTAGCTCGTCGAGGCTCCAGCGCCGCAGGAAGCCCCCGAGGCCGGTGCGGCGGGGGTCGTCCGGGACGGCCCAGCGCGGGCCCGTGACCGCCTCGGCATCCGGGCGCATGGTGCGGAACTTCAGCATCCGGAAGCGGCGGCCGTCGAGCCCCATCCGCTCCTGGCGGTACAGCACGGGGCCCCCGGAGGTCAGCCGGATGGCGGCGGCGATCGCGACCATGGCCGGCAGGGCGAGGAGGAGGGCGAGCGCGCCGAGCCCCACGTCGAAGGCCCGCTTCAGCACGCGGTTCCAGCCGAAGAGTGGCGACTCGCGGAGGTGGATGAACGGCACCGACTCGAACTCCTCGACCCCACCGCGCAGCGAGGCCAGGCTGAACAGGTCGGGCACGAGGTGGATGGCGACCGGCTCGTCGCCGATCTCGTTGAGGACGGTCGTCAGCCGCGGGTACTCGCTGTGCGGCAGCGCGAGGATCACCATGTCGACGACGTGCGCCTGCAGGACGGACCGGATCTCCTCGATCCCGCCCAGCCAGCGCGCCCCCACCTCGCGCGCCTCCCGCTTGTCGCTCAGCAGACCGAGCACCCGGATGCCGGTGTCGGGACGGCGGCGCAGGATGCGCAGCACCTCGGTGGCCGGCTCGCCGCTGCCCACGACGACCGCATAGCGCTGGTTGTAGCCGCGGCGCCGCGCGTACCGGAGGATCTCGCGGAAGACCCCGCGGGCCAGGCTCGCCGTCACGATCGAGGAGATCCAGAAGAGGCCGATGACGAGGCGCGAGTACTCGTAGGATCGGAAGGCGAAGGTCATGATGAAGACGAGGACGAGCACGCCCAGCGTCGAGGCCTTGGCGATGTCGAGCCACTCCGAGACGTAGGAGCCGAGCCGGTGAGGCCGGTAGAGGTCGAAGGCCTTGTAGGCGACGCCCCACACGAGGAGGATCGGGACGAGCTGCAGCGCGTAATCGCGGAATGGCGGGACCTCGTCGACGCCCAGCACGTGGAACCGCAGCCCGTAGGCGGCCACCCAGCAGCCGGCGATCAGCCCGATGTCGGTGACGAACGCGACGTGCTCGAACAGCCGGGAGTGGGCCTTCAGCATGCGCGCCGCGCCAGGAACTCGCCCCGGCGCCCGTCGACGTACTCCCGCACGCGGGCGAGGAAGAGCCGCCGGTCGAACTGCTCGGCGCGCGCCCGCAGGGCCTTCGGCTCGAAGCGGTCCGCCGCCGCCTCGAACCGCCGGATGGCGGCGGCGAGCGCGTCCACCGTCTGCTCGCCGAAGAAGACCGCGGTCGGCGGCCCCTCGTCGTCGTCGAGGCCGATCATCGTGTCCCGCACGCCGCCGCGGCCGAGCGCGATCGTGGGCCGCCCCGCCGCCGCCGCCTCGAGCGGCACGATCCCGTAGTCCTCGAGCGCCGGGAACAGCACCGCCCGGCACCGGGCGTAGAGCGCCGCCACCTCGGCGTCCGGGCGCCAGCCCAGGAACCGCACGTGCGGCCCCGCCCGGGCGCGCAGGCGCGCTTCCTCGGGCCCGGTGCCGACGACGAGCAGCCGCCGCCCCACGCGTCCGGCCGCGGCGACGGCGAGGTCGACGCGCTTGTACGGGACCAGTGCGGAGACCACGAGGTAGTAGTCGTCCACGGCCTCGACGGGCCGGAAGCGCTCCACGTCGACGGGCGGGTGGATGACGTCCGCCGCCCGCCCGTACACGCGCCGGATCCGGTCGGCGATGTGGCGCGAGATCGCCACGAAGTGGTCCACGCCCGTCGTGCGGCGGTCCCAGGCCCGGAGCGCCGCCGCCACCGGTGGCATCAGCAGGCGCGTGACCCGCCCCGCGCCGGCCGCGTAGTCCTCGTAGAGGTCCCAGACGTACCGCATCGGGGTGAAGCAGTAGCACAGGTGGAGGGCGCCGGGCGGCACCCGCACGCCCTTGGCCACGCAGTGGCTCAGCGAGATGACGAGGTCGTGGCCCGCGAGGTCGAAGCGTCGGATGGCCGCCGGGAACAGCGGCAGGTAGCGACGGTAGCGCCGGGCCGCATCGGGCAGCCGCTGGACGAACGACGTGACGATGCGGTGCCGCTCGACGATGGGGCCGGCGCTGCCCGGCACGTGCAGCAGCGTGTAGATCGGCGCGCCGGGGAACAGCTCGCAGAACGCCTCGAGACAGCGCTCGCCGCCCCGCATGCCG
>JAICGY010000330.1 GCA_025922915.1 Candidatus Methylomirabilota bacterium
CCGGCACGATCGAGGGATGCTCGTTGCCGCGGCGCGCAGGCGTTCGGCCGGTGCCCCAGTCGATGGCCGCCTGGTAGGTGAGCAGCGCCGCCATCGCGTCGAGCATGCCGATCTCGACCTTCTGACCGCGGCGCGTCCGCGGGCGCGCGAGCAGCGCGAGGCTCACACCGTGCGCGGCCGACATGCCGGCGACGAGGTCGGCGATCGAGGTGCCCATCTTCACCGGCGGCCCGTCGGCGAAGCCGGTGATGTCCATGATGCCGGACTCGGCCTGCACCACCAGGTCGTACCCCGCCCGGTGGGCCGCCGGGCCTGACTCGCCGAACCCGGAGATGGCGCAGTAGACGAGGCGCGGGTTGAGGCGGGCCAGGCGCGCGTAGCCGAGCCCCAGCCGCTCCATGGTGCCCGTCCGGAAGTTCTCGAGCAGCACGTCGCTCTTGCGCACCAGCGCCTCGAGCACGCGCCGCCCCTCGGGCTTCTTCAAGTTCAGCGTGAGGCTCTTCTTGTTGCGGTTCACGGCCATGAAGTACGTGGCCTCGCCCTCGACGAACGGCGGCCACGACCGGGTGTCGTCGCCCTTGCCGGGCTCCTCGAGCTTGATCACCTCGGCGCCCATGTCGCCGAGGATCATCGAGCAGAAGGGGCCGGCCAGCACCCGGCTCAGGTCGAGCACGCGCACGCCGGCGAGCGGACGATCAGCGCGGGGCACGGGTCCTCCCTTTCCACACCCGCTTGGCAAGGCTGCGCGTGATCGCGTTGACGCGATCGCCCGCGTGGCCGGCCCGCCGCCAGAAGAGCCGCGCGCGGTCGATGGCCCCCAGGTGCGAGAAGTAGTAGACGTCGTCGACCGCCTCGATCGCGACGGCGGCGCCGATCTTGAGCCCGCGCGTGCCGGCGCCGTGGCAGAAGAAGCGCGCGCCGCCCTCCAGCTCGACGATCGCGAGGTGGAGCGGCGAGCGGAAGCCCTCCGGCGGCGAGTGGAGGGTGGTGAAGGAGACCACCTCGCCGATGCCCTGCACCTCGGTCGGCGTCATGGCGACGGGATGGTTCGGGCAGTACGCGGTGGGCGGGGCCGCCACGAGGTTGCAGCGCGGGCAGCGCGAGGCGGCGATCGTCTCGATCACCGCGGGCACCTCAGGCCGCCTCGAGGAGCGTCACCCAGTTGTTCGTCGCGAGCCCGCCGATCGAGTGGGCGAGGGCGACCCGGCACGCCCCCAGCTGGCGCGAGGCGGCGCGCCCGGTGAGCTGCCAGACGCACTCGACGATCTGGGCCACGCCCGTCGCCGCCAGCGGATGGCCGCGGGCCTTGAGCCCGCCGGACGGGTTGACGGGCAACCGGCCCTCGAGAGCCGTGTCGCCGTCGAGGGTCGCCCGCCCCGCCTTGCCGGGCGGCAGCAGCCCGGTGTCCTCCAGCGAGATGAGCTCGAACGGCGCGAAGGCGTCGTGGATCTCCGCCACGTCGACGCGCTCGGGACCGAAGCCGGCCATCGCGAACGCCGCGCGGGCGGCGGCGCGCGTGGCGCGGAACGAGGTGAGCTCCCGCCGGTGACGCAGGGCCAGCGTGTCGGCGCCCTGCCCGATGCCGGCCACGCGCACCGCCCGGCGGTCGGCGACGAGCACGACGGCGGCGGCGCCGTCCGAGATCGGGCAGCAGTGCAGCAGGCGAAGGGGATCGGCCACCATCCGGCTGTCGAGGACCTCCTCGAGGGTCACCGCCTGCCGGAAGTGGGCGTACGGGTTCCGGGCACCGTTGGCGTGGTTCTTCACGGCCACCTGCGCCATCTCGCGCGGCCCCACCCCGTGTCCCGTCAGCAGCGCGCGCGTGACCAGCCCCGCGAGCGACGGCATCGTGGCGCCGTAGCGGCGCTCGTAGGGATCGATCGACCGGCCGATGATCTCGGAGACCCGCGGCGTGGCGAGATGGGTCATCTTCTCGCCGCCCACGACGAGGACGGTACGGGCCAGGCCGGCCGCGACCTGGGCGAAGGCGGCGTAGACGGCGGCCGCCCCCGACGACGTGGCGGTCTCGACCCGGACGGCCGGCACCTCGGCGAAGCCCAGGTGGCTGGCGACGTGGGAGGCGAAGTTGCCGTCGCCCACGAACTCCTCGGGGTTCATGGTGGCGACGACGATGCTGTCGGGTGTCTCCACGCCGGCCTCGGCGAGGGCCGTGTGGGCCGCCTCCGCCATGAGGTCACGGAGCGGCTCGCTCCGCCGCCCCACGCGGGTCATGCCCACCCCCGCCACGAAGACGTCGCTCATTGTCAGCGCCCAGAGTGCCGGCTGGCGCTGCAAACGTCAATCGCCGCCGTGCGGGCCGGCGGCGGCGTCAGCCGAGCGCGGTCCGGCGGCGGGGTGGTGGCGGCGGCGCCGGCACGTCGAGCTCGCGGATGAGGCGCAGCAGGTAGGTCCGCTGCAGGCCCAGGGCACGCGCCGCGTGCGTCCGGTTGCCGCGGGCCTGGTGCAGCGTCGCCTCGATCAGGCGCCGCTTGAACTCGCAGACGGCACCGTGGTAGCCGACGAGGCGCCCGGGGGTCGGAGGAAGGGCGGTCGAGGGTGCGCTCTCGCTCATGCCCGACGGAGGGGCAACGCGGATGCCAGGCGGGATCGGGCGGCGGAACGCGACGTTGCGCGACGGAGGCGGCGGGAGAGTGCCCAGCGGTCGTGGCAGGCTGCCCAGAAGCAAGGGCCCTCGGACGAGGGCCCTCGAGGATCATCGACAGGGTGTCGGGCGCTACTTCTTGGTGGCCGGCTTGACGCCCGGATTGTCCACGAAGAACTGCTTGTTGAGCTCCGTGAAGCTCTTCCACTGGTCCGGCACCTCGTCCTCGGCGAAGATCGCCTTGACCGGACAGACCGGCTCGCAGGCCCCGCAGTCGATGCACTCGTCGGGGTGGATGTAGAGCTGGGTGTCACCCTCGTAGATGCAGTCGACGGGGCAGACCTCGACGCAGGCCTTGTCCTTGACGTTGATGCAGGGCTCCGCGATCACATACGGCATGAAGAGCCTCCCGGTTTCGTGCGCTCGTAAGGAGCGTTCGTCCTCGCTGGTCGGACCTGCCAGTTGTACCGTCACACCCCGCCAGGTGTCAAGCATCTCGCGCGGTTACGGCGCGAGATGCCGGGGGGCGGGCCGCTACTGGGTCCGCAGCCGCGGGTCGAGCGCGTCCCGGAGCGAGTCGCCGAACAGGTTGAACGCGAAGACGGCGAGGCTGATGGCCAGGCCCGGGAAGATGGCCATCCAGGGCGCGGCCTCCGCGAACTCCACCGCGGCGCCCCGCAGCATGAGCCCCCAGGCCGCGATGGGTTCCTGCACGCCGAGGCCGAGGAACGACAGCGAGGCCTCGAGCAGGATCGCCTGCCCCAGGAACGACGTCAGCATGATGAGGTAGGGCGCCATCACGTTCGGCAGCATGTGCCGCAGGATGATGCGGCCGTGACCGAACCCGGCCGCGCGCGCGGCGTCCACGTACGGCATCTCGCGGATCGACAGCGCGGAGGCCCGGATGACCACCGCGCAGCGCGGGATCATCGGGATCATGATCGCCGTGATCAGGTTCGGGATCGAGTTGCCCAGGATCGCCACGAGCGCCAGGGCGAGGATGATGAGGGGAAAGGACAGGAAGACGTCCATGACGCGCTGGAGATAGAGGTCGATCCGCCCGCCGAAGTAGGCGCTGGCGACACCGAGGATCGTCCCCAGCGTGGAGCCGAGCACCGAGGCCCCGAACCCGACGAGCAAGGCGGTCCGGGAGCCGTAGATCAGCCGCGAGAGGACGTCCCGCCCGAAGGTGTCCGTGCCCAGCCAGTGCTCCGCCGAGGGCGGTGCCAGCATCGCGCCGAAGTCGGTGGCGACGGGATCGTAGGGCGAGATGGCGTTGGCGAGCACCGCCACCAGGAGCATCAGGAGGATGATGGCGGCGCCGACGGCGCCGAGCGTGCGCTCCCGGCAGAAGTCGACCGCCGTCTCGATCCAGCGGCCGCGCGCGGGCGCGACCTCGACGCCAGCCGAGCCGGGCGCTTGCGCTATCGCCATGACGGGCTCCTCACCGGTAACGGATGCGGGGATCGAGCCAGGCGAACATCACGTCCATCGTGAAGTTGACGACGATGAAGAAGCCGGCGACCAGCATGACCAGGGCCTGGATGAGCGTGTAGTCGCGGTGGGCGACGGCCTGCACGAAGAGGAGGCCGAGGCCGTTGAGGTTGAAGACCTGCTCGGTCACCACCAGCCCCCCGATGAGGAACGCGAACTCCAGACCGACCACGGTCAGGACGGGCAGCATCGCGTTCTTGAGCGCGTGGCGCGAGAGGATCAGCTTCTGCACGAGGCCCTTGGCGCGCGCGGTCCGGATGTAGTCCTCGCGCAGCACCTCCAGCATCGCCGAGCGCGTCATGCGGGTGGCGACGGCCGAGTAGCGATAGCCGACGGCCAGGGCCGGCCAGATCAGCTGCTGCATGTTCTGCCAGGGGTCCACCCAGAACGGCGTGTAGATCATCGGCGGCAGCCACTTGAACAC
>JAICGY010000331.1 GCA_025922915.1 Candidatus Methylomirabilota bacterium
GGCTCGCAGGCGCCGGCCCAGCGCACGAGCCCTTCCAGCCGATCGAAGACGCGCAGGGTGGCGTCGCGGCCGCGCTGGGTGAGCAGCCGGCGGATCCGCCGCCCGGTGCGCAGCGCCTGCCCCCGGCCGGAGCCGGGGGTCACGACGATCATGGTCGTGCTGGTCAGCGCGCGCCGCCCGGCCGGCCGGAGACGTCCAGCCGGCTCGTGACCCGGCGGACGCCCGAGACGGACTCGGCGATCGTCTCCGCCACGCGGCGCGACGGCTGATCGGCGACCACGCCGTCGAGGACGACCTCGCCGTCGCTGACCTCCACGCGGATGCCGCGCGCATCGAGCGTCCCGTGCCCGTCCAACCAGCGGCGCACGTCCTGCTCGATGCGCACGTCGGCGCGCCGGTCCGCGGCCGGCCCTCGCCCGGCGTGCCGCCCGGCGACGACCTGCACGTCGGACGCGTCGCTGCTGGGCCCGATGATCAACCCGGGACGCTCCTCGTCGCTCGGCTCGTTCCGGTCGCGCGACTTCTTGTCTTCGTCGGCCAACCCAGGCTCCTCCCTCCAAACCTCATGGGGCAAGGGACGTGCCGTCGACCCGGGCAGCGGCCGTGCTCCCCGCATGGCCCGCTGCGTCCGCGGACGACCCGGCGGGCGCTACGCGGACGGCGAGGGCAGACCGGCGAGGACGAGGCAGGCGACCTCGTCCGGGCGTTCGGCGTGAAGGAAGTGGCCCGCGCCCGGGACGGTCGCGACGGAGCACCCGGCGGTCTCAAGACGCCGGGCGTCGTCACCGCCCACGTAGGGAGAGGCGCCGCCGCGGACGCAGTGCAGCGTCCACGCGCGCGGGCCCTCCACGAGGGGCCACAGGTCCTCCCCGGCGATTCGAGCGTGGAGCGCCGCCAGCGCCGGGCGATCGATCCGCCAGCGCACGCCCGCGTCGTCGGCTTCGAGGTTGAGCAGCAGCCACTCGACGACGGGCTCCGCGAGCCCGGCCGATCGCAGGTGAGACCGGAACGGCTCGCGGGAGGCGGCCCGCGCCGGCGCCGCCGCCAGCGCGGCGAGGACTCGGGACACGCCCCCCTGCGTCGACAGGGGCGAGGGCGACACGTCGAGCAGCGTGACGTGCCCGACCGCGGCCGGCGCCAGCCCGGCCAGCCGGAGCGCGACACGGCCGCCGAGGGAGTGGCCGACCAGCAGGAGGCGACCGGATGCTCCCGGTGCGCCGAGGCCGTCGAGCACGGCCCGCGCGAGCGTCGCGGTGTCGGCGCCGGGCGGCAGCGGCGGCCCGGCACCGTGGCCCGGGAGGTCGACGGCGCGGACGGCGAGCCGTGCGTCGGCCTGCGCGAGGCGGTGCGCAAGAGTGCCGAGGTTGCGGGCGGACCCGAGGAACCCGTGCAGCAGCAGCAGCAGACGCCCGTCGGCGACCGGGCGCGAGGCCGCGGTCACACCTCCAGCGCCATCCGCGCCGGGTCCTCGAGCAACTCCTTGACGCGGACCAGGAACGTGACCGCCTGCTCGCCGTCGACCAGGCGGTGGTCGTAGGACAGCGCCACGTACATCACCGGCCGCACCACCACGCGGCCCTCCCGGGCGACGGGGCGGTCGGTGATCGCGTGCATGCCCAGGATCGCCGCCTGCGGCGGGTTCAGGATGGGCGTGGAGAGCATCGAGCCGAAGACACCGCCGTTGGTGATCGTGAACGTGCCCCCGGCAAGGTCGCCCGGCGCCAGCCGGCCGTCGCGGGCCCGCTGCGCCAGCCCGACGATGGCGCTCTCGAGATCGGCCACGCTGCGACCGTCGGCGTCGCGCACGACGGGGACAACGAGGCCGCGGGACGTGCTGACCGCGATGCCGAGGTGCACGCGCCGGTGGTAGACGATCTCGTCTCCGTCGATGGACGCGTTGACGACCGGGTGGGCGTGGAGCGCGAGCACCGCGGCGCGCGCGAAGAGCGAGGTGAGCCCCAGGTCGACGCCGTGCCGAGCCCGGAACCGCTCGCGGTGGCGCGCGCGCAGGGCCAGAAGCTCGCCGAGGTCGATCTCGTTGAACGTGGTCAGGATCGCCGCGGTTCGCTGCGCCTCCACCAGGCGCCGGGCGATCGTGCGGCGCAGCTCGCTCATCGCCACCCGCTCGACCTCGTCGGGGGCGGTCCGGTCGCCGTCGCGCGTTCCCGGCCGCCCGGCGTCGGCAGGCGGTGGCGCCGGCCGGCGCACCGGGCGCGGGGGCGGCGCCGGTGCGGGCTCGGCGACTTCACTGACCGCGGCCGGCGACGGACCCGGCACCGGCGCGGCCGTCTTCGCGGAGGGCGGGGATGGCGCCGCGCGCACAGCCGGCTCCTGGGAGGGCTCCTGAGCGCGCTCCGGCTCGGGCGCGGCGGCGGCCGGCGCGCCCGCGCCGTTGGTGGCCGCCTCGCCGATGCGCGCGACCAGCGACCCCACCCGCACCCGCCGTCCCTCGGGCTCGACGACCTCGAGCCTGCCGGCGGCCTCCGCGGTCACCTCCATCGTGGCCTTGTCGGTCTCCAGCTCCAGGAGCGGCTCCCCGGCCTCGACCGGGTCGCCACTGCCCTTGAGCCAGCGGACGATCACGCCCTCGGTGACCGACTCGCCCAGCTCGGGTATGCGGACCTCGACCGCCATTGCGCGCCTCCTCAGCTCGCGGCCTGCCGGGTCTCGGCGGCGAGGGTCGTTCGCGGACGCGCCACCGCGCCCTCGAGGGCCCGCGTGAGGATCGCGCGGTCCTCCGCCAGGTGGGCACGATGGCTCCCGGTCGCCGGGCTCGCCGCCGCCTCGCGGCCGATGTAGCGGAGCGCGCGGCCCCCGCCCAGCGGCTCGACCCGCGGGCGGACGAACGACCACGGCCCCTGGTTCGCCGGCTCCTCCTGCACCCAGCAGATGTCCGTCGCCGCCGGGTAGCGGGCGAGGACGGCGCGCAGCGGCCCGGCGGGAAACGGATAGAGCTCCTCGACGCGCACCAGGGCCACGTCGCGCCGGTCCGCCCGGCGGGCCTCGTCCAGGAGGTAGAACACCTTGCCCGAGCAGAGCAGGAGCCGGCGCACGTCACCGACGGCGGGGGCTCGCGGATCGTCGAGCACGGCGTGCAGCTCGTCGTCCGCGAGCGCCGACAGCGGCGAGACGGCGGCCGGATGCCGCAGCAGGCTCTTCGGGTACATCACCACGAGCGGCTTGCGGAAGCGCCGGTGCATCTGCCGGCGCAGGGCGTGGAAGAACTGGGCCGGCGTCGACGGCGCCATCACCTGGATGTTGCGCTCGGCGGCGAGCTGGAGGAACCGTTCCGGCCGGGCGCTGGAGTGCTCGGGCCCCTGGCCCTCGTACCCGTGCGGCAGCAGCAGCACGAGGCCGCTCATGCGTTGCCACTTGGACTCGCCGCTGGCGATGAACTGGTCGATGACGACCTGCGCGCCGTTGGCGAAGTCCCCGAACTGGGCCTCCCAGATCACGAGCCGACGGGGATCGCCGCTCGACATGCCGTACTCGAAGCCGAGGACCGCCTCCTCGCTGAGCGGGCTGTTGATCGCCTCGAGGGCCGCCTGCTCCGGGGCCAGGTGGTTCAGGCTGACCCATCGGCGTCCGTCGGTCGCATCGTACACGGCGGCGTGACGCTGCCCGAAGGTGCCGCGCACGGAGTCCTGCCCCGAAAGACGCACCGGGATCCCCTCGAGGAGCAGGCTGCCGTACGCGAGCAGCTCGGCGGTGGCCCAGTCGAGCCGGTCGCCGGCGCGCACCCGCGCCGCACGCTCGTCCAGCAGCTTGCCCACCCGCGGGTGGGGGGTGAAGCCATCGGGGAGCCGGGCGAGTCCCTCGCCGATCATCTGCAGCCGCTCCACCGGCACGCGGGTGTCCGCGCTCCAGTCCTCCCCTGCCCATCCGAGCCCGTGCCACACGCCACCGAAGACGAACACCTCCTGACGGGGCCGGCGCTCGCGGGCGGCGGCCAGCGCCGCGTCGAGGCGGGCGCGGTGCGCCTGGCGGCGGCGGGCCACCTCGGCCTCGTCGACGATCCCCTGGGCGGCGAGGCGCTTGACGTAGAGGTCGACCACGGTGGGGTGGTTGCGGATCTGCTCGTAGAGGACGGGCTGCGTCGGCGTCGGGTCGTCCAGCTCGTTGTGCCCGTGGCGCCGGTAGCAGACGAGGTCCAGGAAGACGTCGGCGTGGAACGCCTGACGGTAGGCGATCGCCAGCCTCCCCGCGTGCACGGCCGCCTCGGGATCGTCGGCGTTGACGTGGAGGACCGGTGCGTGCACCACGTGCGCCGGATCCGACGGGGAGCAGGTGATCAGGTACTCGGACGGCACCGTCGTGAAGCCGATCTGGTTGTTCACGACGACGTGCACGGTGCCGCCGGTCGTGTAGCCCTCCAGCGTGCCCAGCGCCAGAGTCTCGAACACCACGCCCTGCCCGACCACGGCGGCATCGCCGTGCAGCAGGACGGGCGTGACCCGCCGGCGATCGCGATCGGCGCGGTAGGCCTGCTTGGCCCGCACGATGCCCTGGACGAC
>JAICGY010000332.1 GCA_025922915.1 Candidatus Methylomirabilota bacterium
GACGCCGCGGCCTGCTCGGTCGAGGAGCGCGAGGAGTACGAGCCGCACCTCGCAGCCGGCAACGTGGTCTACGCGGGCGTGGACTACGGGGCGATCGTCCAGCAGGCCGCCGCCGAGGCGGATGTCATCGTCTGGGATGGCGGGAACAACGACTTCCCGTTCGTCCGCCCCGATCTGCTGCTCGTCGTCGTCGACGCCCTGCGCCCCGACGACACGCTCGGCTTTCATCCGGGCGAGGCCGTGCTCCGGATGGCCGATGCGATCGTCGTCAACAAGGTCGATTCGGCGGCGCCGGAGAGCGTGGCGCGGGCCGTCGCCCGGGCGCGCGAGGCCAACGGCCGGGCGCCGATCGTCCACGCCCGCTCGCCGGTCCGCCTGGACGAGCCCGCCGCCGTGCGCGGCCGGCGGGTCCTCGTCGTGGAGGACGGGCCCACCATCACGCATGGCTCGATGCCGCATGGCGCCGGGCTCGTGGCGGCGCGCGCTGCGGGCGCGGCCGCCATCGTGGACCCGCGGCCGTTCGCGGCCGCCGGCCTCGCCGAGATCTTCGCGCGCCACCCGCACATCGGGCCCGTGCTGCCGGCCGTCGGCTACGGCCCCGCCCAGCTGGCCGCGCTCCGCGAGACGATCGGCCGGGCGGAGGCCGACGTCGTCGTGGCCGGCACGCCCGTGGACCTGGGGCGGCTGCTCGCCGCGGACAAGCCGGTCGTCCGGGCGCGGTACGACTTCGCGGAGGCTGCCGAGCCGGGGCTCGGCGGCGTGGTGGACGGATGGCTCGCCGCGATGTCGCGCTCCCGCATGGCACTTCCGATGCCCCGCTCGCGGATCGACCGACGCGGCGGCAATGATGGTGAAGGCCGGCAGGAGAAGCCTGGCGCATAATGGGCGAGCGACTCGGCGAGGCGGCCCGTCCGACGGACGAGCATCGGATGGGCGCCTTGCCGGTGGTCGAGAACGCCCGGGTCTGGTTCCCGGAGCGGCCGGGGGCGGCACCCGGCAGGAGCTTGTGAGCTGAGCGCCCAGGACCGCCCCGCCGAGGTCGGCGCCTTCGTTTCCGGACCCGTGTCCCTGGGGGACGCGGCGCTGTTCACGGATCTCTACGAGCTCACGATGGGCGCCGTCTACCACCGCGAGCGCATGAACCACGAGGCCACGTTCAGCCTCTTCGTGCGCAAGCTGCCGCCCTCGCGGTCGTTCCTGGTGGCGGCCGGGCTTGAGGACGTCCTGGCCTTCCTGCGCGACTTCCGGTTCTCGGCGCGCGCCCTCGATTACCTTCGTTCCCTGGGAAGCTTTCCGGCCGACTTCCTCGAGGCCCTGGCCGACCTGCGGTTCACCGGCACCGTGAGGGCGATGCCGGAGGGCACGGTCGTCTTTCCCGACGAGCCCCTGGTCGAGGTGACCGCCCCGATCATGGAGGCCCAGCTGGTGGAGACGGCCATCATGAACGCGTGCCACCTGCAGACGATGCTGGCGAGCAAGGCGGTACGGTCGGTGACGGCGGCGCGTGGTCGGCCGGTCGTCGACTTCGGTCTGCGGCGCACGCACGGGATCGACGCCGGCATGAAGGCGGCGCGGGCGGCCTTCATCGCCGGGGCGGGCATGTCGAGCAACGTCCTGGCCGGCCTGGCCTACGGCATCCCGCCCGCCGGCACCATGGCGCACTCGTACGTCACCGCCTTCGCGCACGAGATCGAGGCCTTCCGTGCCTTTGCGCGCGCCTTCCCGCACGGCACGACCCTGCTCATCGACACCTACGACACGGTCGCCGCCGCCCACAAGGCGGCGACGGTGGCACGGGAGATGGCCGCACGCGGCGCGCGCCTGGGCTCGGTGCGCCTGGACAGCGGCGACCTCGTGGCGCTCAGCCGGGACGTGCGCCGCATCCTCGACGCCGAGGGCGCCGCCGACGTGAAGATCTTCGCGAGCGGCGGCCTCGACGAGGACGAGATCGTGCGGTGCGTGGAGGCGGGCGCGCCGATCGACGCGTTCGGCGTCGGCACGCGGATGGACGTCTCCGCGGATGCGCCCTACCTGGACATGGCCTACAAGCTGGTCCGCTACGCGGGGCGCGACGTCCTGAAGCTGAGCCCGGGGAAGGTGACCTGGCCCGGGCGGAAGCAGGTCTGGCGCCGCCGGGGTCCAGGGGGCGCCTTCGCCGGCGACGTCGTGGCGCTCGACGAGGAGCCGGCCGTGCCCGACGCCGAGCCGCTGCTGCGGACCGTGATGGCGGGCGGGCGAGTGGTGGAGCCGGGCCCCCCGCTCGCCGCCATCCAGGAGCGGTGCGCCCGGCAGGTCGCGGCGCTGCCGGCCGACGTCCGGTGGCTGCGCGACGCGGCCACGTACCCGGTGACGTACGGTGCGGGGCTCGTCGCCCTGCGTGCCGCGCTCAGCGCCGAGCTCCAGGCGACGGAGATCGGCGGGCGGGACGGTGCCCGGTGAGACAGCCGGTGAGGAGCCGGGCCGTCGGGCTCCTGCCGGCATAGGACGCGGCGGCCCCCGGAGTGTGGCGATGGTGCCCCGGTCCGGGACGCCGGAGCCCCGGCCCCGGGGACGCCTGTCCGAGAAGATCCAGCCGTTGCCTCGTCATGTCTGTGGCAATGCCCTTGCACACTTGCCCGCGCGACGGGGATGGGGCGCTGGCGGGTGCTCGAAGGAGTCGTCGTTGCCGACTGTGCCCTCGACATCGAGGGCGACACGCTCGCGGATCTCTTCGAGACGGCGGCCCGCGCGGTGGTCGACCTGATGGTCGATCCCTGCACGGTGGGGACGGACGTCGTGCGGAGCGTCTCCCTGACGGCCGAGAGCCTCGACCTGCTCCTCTACGACTGGCTGTCCGAGCTGATCTTCCTGAAGGACAGCGAGCGTCTCGTGTTCCCGCGCACCGACGTCCAGGTGCAGGAGACGCCGTGCGCCCTGAGGGCTCGCCTGATGGGCGGCCCTCTCGAGGCGGCGACGACGCTGCGTGCCGACGCCAAGGCGGTGACGTTTCACATGTTCACGCTGGAGCCGCGCGACGGCCGCTGGCACGCCCGCGTGGTGATCGATATCTGAGGATGAGATGAAGACCATTCCGGTCGCCGACGGTATCTGGGAGATCCCGACGAGCGAGAAGCCCGGGATGCTGGTCCCGGCCCGCCTGTACGCCTCGGACCGGCTGCTCGCGGGGATGGACCAGGGGGTCTTCGAGCAGGTGACGAACGTCGCGTGCCTGCCGGGGATCGTCCGCGCCGCGCTCTGCATGCCCGATGGCCACTGGGGATACGGGTTCCCCATCGGCGGGGTCGCCGCCTTCGGGGCCGACACCGGCGTGATCTCGCCGGGCGGCATCGGGTTCGACATCAACTGCGGCATGCGGCTGCTCCGGACGACGCTGACCGAGGCCGACGTACGCCCGCGCCTCAGGGAACTCGTCGACACCCTCTTCGCCGCGGTCCCCTCCGGGGTGGGGGCCCGAGGCCTCGTGAGCCTCGACGACGACGCCTTCCGGGACGTGATGCGGGAGGGGGCGGGCTGGTGCGTTCGCCATGGCTACGGATGGCCGGAGGACCTGGCCGCGACGGAGGGCGGGGGGTGCCTGCCGGGCGCGGCGCCGGAGCACGTCAGCGCCCGCGCGCTGTCCCGCGGCCGCGCACAGCTGGGCACGCTGGGATCCGGCAATCACTACCTCGAGATCCAGGTCGTCCCGCCCGACGGGATCCACGAGCCCGACGTCGCCCGGCGGTTCGGCGTCGAGGCGCCGGGCCAGATCCTCGTGATGCTGCACTGCGGCTCGCGGGGCTTCGGTCACCAGGTCGGCACCGACTACCTGCGGACCTTCGATCAGGCCATGCGCCGTCACGGCATCACCGTGCGCGATCGCGAGCTCGCCTGCGCGCCGTTCCGCTCTCCCGAGGGCCAGGCCTACTTCGGGGCCATGACCGCCGCCGCGAACACCGCGTTCGCCAACCGCCAGGTCATCACGCACCGGGTCCGCGAGGTCATGAGCCGCGTCTTCGGCCGGGATGCCCGGGCCCTCGGCCTCGACGTCGTCTACGACGTCTGCCACAACACCGCCAAGCTCGAGCGTCACACCGTGGACGGCGCGTTACTCGAGGTGCTCGTCCATCGCAAGGGGGCTACGCGGGCATTCGGGCCCGGCGCGCCGGACCTGCCGGGGGCCTATCGCGAGGTGGGCCAGCCGGTCATCATCGGAGGCTCGATGGAGACCGGGTCGGCGCTCCTCGTCGGCACCGCGCACGCGATGGAGGAGACCTTTGGCTCCACGGCCCACGGCGCGGGGCGCACGATGTCGCGGGCCCAGGCCAAGCGGCAGGTCTGGGGCGAGACGCTCATCCAGCAGATGGCCGACCGGGGCATCGTGGTCCGCTCGGCCTCCCCGGCCGGCGTGGCGGAGGAGGCCGGCTTCGCCTACAAGGATCTGGCCGAGGTCGTGGACGTCGTCCACCGCCTCGACATCTCGCGCAAGGTGGCGACGCTCCGGCC
>JAICGY010000333.1 GCA_025922915.1 Candidatus Methylomirabilota bacterium
GGGCAGAACTCCCCGTCGTGGCTGCCCAGGGGCGTGATCTTCACGACGCCCGGCCCCGAGGGCCGGTCACCCATGCCCATCTGGCCGGCACACCCGGCACAGACGGCCGCGAGGACTGCGATCAGGATTCGCATGGTCTCTCCTTTGTGACGGTCGGTGACTGGACGACGCTCGTGGCTGCGAATGCCCCGGGACTGCGAGCGGCCCGGCGGTCGCGCGGGCCATAGTCTACAACGCGCGCGACCCCGGGAAGGATCCGTCGGGTCAGGGCAGGGGGATGTTGAACGCCTTCGACAGGCCCCAGGCCGCCGCCGTGGTCGCCGCCGCATATGGCGCGAGCAGCCAGCGCAGTCGGGTGCGCGTCCACAGCATGGCCAGCAGATAGACGCCGAGCGCGGGCAGCAGCCCCGCGAGCGGGATCGCGGCGAGCCCGGCGCCGAGCAGCACGAGCTGGATCACCTCGCTGCGCGGGGGCCACGGGACGCCGGCCGCCCGGCCGCGCAGGTGCCCCGCGACGAGGGCGAGGGCGGCGACGGCGCCCGGGATGGCGGCGAGCAGCGGGACGAGCCGGCTGTCGGGGGCCAGCTCGAGGCTGCGCACGACGGCGGCGGCGAGCACGACCGCCGCGCCGAGGGCGAGCAGGAGGTCGATGTCGAGCCGGAGACCGCGCCCGGAGCGCGCGGCCGGCGGGGCGGCCTCGGCCGGTCGCGCCCGGCGTCCGGCGAGGGCACGCCGGAACGTGAGCACGACGTGGATGACGACGACGGCCATCAGGCCGAGGACGATCGGCCCGCCGAGCCACCCCCAGCCGTGGAGCTGGTAGGCCAGCCAGAAGTTGCGCTCGATCGGGTCGGCGAGCACGAAGCCGACGAGCAGCGGCGCCCGCGGCCACTGCGCGCGCTTCATCAGCCAGCCGAGCACGCCGAAGCCGAACAGCGCCCCGAAATCGAGCAGGCTCTTCTTCACCTCGAACGAGCCGAGCAGGATGACGGCCACGAGCGGCGCCGCCACCAGGCCGAACTCGATCCGCGTGAGGCGCGCGATCCAGGGGCTCGCCGCGAAGCAGAGCGCGGCGCCGAGGACGGCGGCGAGCGCGCTCGACCAGACGATCAGGAACATGAGGTCGAGGTTCATCTGCACGAAGCGCGGACCGGGGTAGTAGCCGTACACGAACAGCGCCCCGAGGAAGACCGCGGCCGCCGGCCCCCCGGGCACGGCGAAGAGCAGCGTGGGCACGAGGTCGGTGGTGATGGTCGCGTTGTTGGCGCCCTCGGCAGCCAGCATCCCCCGCGGATCGCCCTTGCCGATCAGGGATCGGTCTCTCGCCGTCGAGCCGGCCTGGCCGTACGCGATCCACGTCGAGGCGGACGCCCCGACCGCCGGGATGACGCCGAAGATGACGCCGATCACCGAGCCCATCGCGACGACCCGCCAGTGCTGGACGACGTCGCGCGCGCCGTCCGCCCAGCCGGAGAGCTTGAAGCGCTGCTGCGCGATGGCGCCGCCCTGGCCCAGCATGACGACCACCTCGGCCACCCCGAACAGGCCCAGCGCCAGGATCGTGAGCGCGAACCCGTCGAGCAGGTACGGCATGCCGAAGGTGAAGCGCAGCTCCGGCGCCGACGGGGCGACGCCCACCGTGCCGAGAAAGAGGCCGAGCGCCGCCGACAGGATGCCCCGGGTAGGGCTGTCGCCGACGAGGCCGCTGGCGTAGGCGAGGCCGACGATGGCGAGCATCAGGAGCTCCCCGGTGCCGAGGGCGAGCACGAGGGGGCCCGCGACCGGGATCGCAAGCGTGAGCACGACGGCGCCGACGAGCCCGCCGATCATCGAGGCGAGGAAGGCGCCCCCGAGCGCGCGGCCGGCCTCGCCGCGCCGGGCCATGGCGAAGCCCTCGATCGCCGTCGGGCCGGAGGACGCCGACGTCGGGGTGCCGAACAGGATCGCCGCGATCGTGTCGGAGGTGTAGACGACGCCCGTGGCGCCGAGGAGCACCGCGAGGCCCGAGAACGGGTCGAGGGTGAGGACGAACGGCAGCAGGATCGACACCGCGCCGATGCCGCCGAGCCCCGGCATCATCCCGATGATGCCGCCGGCGAGCAGGCCGATGAGCAGCATCGACAGCCGATACGGATCGGCGAACGCCACCAGCGCCGTGCCGGCGGCCTCCCACATCACCGCGGCTCCGGCGTCCTCACGCCGCGTCGAGGATCAGAGCTTCACGTTGTACTTCTTCGTCAGGAGCTCGCGCAGGTAGCCGGCCACCTCGGGGCTCGGGGCCAGCGCCTTCTTGATCCCCGGCTCCACCGTCTTGCCCGCCTGCAGGGGGTACCCCCCGGTGACCTTCTTGCCCTTCTCCTGGAACTCGGGATCGGCGTTGATCTTGGCGGCGGCGACGGCGAAGGCGTCGAGCGCCTCCGGTGGCGTGCCCTCCGGCATCCAGCCCGTGATGCCCGCCTCGAACGTGAGCGCGGAGGCGGCCTGGAAGGCGCCCCAGACGGCGCCCTCGGGCTCCTTCTTGTGCAGCTCCCGGTACACCTCGTAGACCGCCGGCAGGTCCTTCACCACCGGATCGCGCCGGGTGAAGTTCCCGCTGTCGTCGGAGGCCCCGCCGCTGAACAGCGGCACGGCCTTCTTCGCCTCGACCAGCGGCCGCACCTGGGTGAGGTACACCGAGGTGAACTGGAAGTCGAGGTTCGTCTCGCCGCGCTCGAAGGCCAGGCGCACCGGGCCCCGCCCGTTGAAGCCGAGCACCGTCTTGACCGGCAGGCCCAGCAGCTCGAAGGCCAGGAGCACCGGGAGGTCGCTGCCGGTGGCCGCGATGCCGCCGTAGACGAGCGGGACCTTCGGCTGCAGCAGGTCCGCCGGCTTCTGGACGCCGGTGGCCGGCGACACGTAGACCACCGGCCCGATCCCGATCGAGTAGGCCACGCGCTTGCTGGCCAGATTGTAGTCGACGCCCTGCTGCTTGAAGATGAACGGGAACGCGGTCGACGACGTGGTCGAGAGAATGAGCAGGCCGTCGTCCTTGCCCTGCTTCTCGAACTGGTTGGCGCCCAGGATCGAGCCGCCACCCGGCATCGTGACGACGTTGAAGGTCGGATGCCCGGGCATGTGCTTGGTCAGGAAGGGGGTCACGAACCGCGTGGTCACCTCGCCGGCGCCTCCGGCCGCGAACGGCACGATGACCTGGATCGTCTTGCCGGCATAGAAGTCGGCGGCGCGCGCGTACCGCGCCGGGCCCAGCACGGCGGCGGCGGCGGTGGCGGCGCCATAGGCCAGGATGTCGCGACGGCTCGGATGTCGGCTCATGGGTCGTCCTCCCTCGGGGTGTCCGCGCGCAGACTACCTCCAAACGGGGACCGCGTGCCAGCGGCAGCGCGCCGTGCCCCTGGCGTTGCGTCGCCCCGGGGCCCGCCGGGGCCGCCGGCCCGGTACGTGGGGGCAGGCCGGTGGTAGACTCGCGATCATCCGGCCCGTCCGGGGAAGGGCGAGGATCTCCGAGCCATGAGCTTCGACTACGCGAGGTACTTCGGCGAGATCAGGCTGACCCACGACCTGCTCACCAGCAAGGACGAGCGCTCGTGGCTGCTGAAGCCGCCCCGTGACGGCGAGCGCCACGACGTCGTCCTGTACCTCGGCTGCAACGTGCTCCGGACCTCCCACATGGTGCAGACGGCCACCGCCGTCCTCGACCGCCTCGGCGTCGACTACGTGGCCGCCGGGGGCCCGACGTACTGCTGCGGCATCCAGCACCACCGGCAGGGCCAGGAAGCGTCCGGCGAGCGGTACGCGAACCACACGATCGAGCTGCTGCAGCGGATGGCGCCGCGCGAGGTGGTCATGTGGTGCCCCTCGTGCATCCAGTTCTACGACGAGGTGCTCCGGGCCGACCTGCCCTTCCCCAAGCGGCACATGACGGAGTTCCTCGTCGAGCGCGTGGAGCGCGGCGAGCTGACCTTCACCCGGCCCGTCGAGGCGCGGGTGGCCCTCCACTACCACCGGGCCACCGAGCCCCGGCAGCGCGAGGGGCGGGCGGCCCGCCGGCTCCTGGAGGCGGTCCCGGGCCTCCAGGTCGTGGGGTTCGAGCCCGACCTGCGCTGGGGTCGCACCTGCACCCCCGCGCTCCAGCAGCAGCTCGGGATGGACGCGTGGCGACGCATGGCCCTCGACGACGCCGATCGCGCGCTGGCCGCCGGCGCCACCCACCTGGCGGGCATCTACCACGGGTGTCACCGCGAGCTCTGCCGCTTCGAGGCCGAGCGGCCCATCGTGGTCGAGCACTACCTGACGCTCGTCGGCCGCGGGCTCGGCATCGAGTTCGAGGACACCTACAAGAAGTACGTGCGGTGGGGCGACCCCGACCGGATCCTGGACGACGCCACCCCGTGCATGGCCGCCAACGGCGTCGATCGGGACGCCGCCCGCGGGCTCGTCGTCAAGACCTTCACCCGCCCGCCTGCGTGACCGCGACCGCGACC
>JAICGY010000334.1 GCA_025922915.1 Candidatus Methylomirabilota bacterium
ACTCCGTCGACAGCATGCGGTCGAGCCTCTCCCGGGACTCCGGCCGGGCCGCGTCCGCCCACTGCTCGGCGGCGGCGCCGTTGAACTTCGGCACCCGGTAGCCCAGGGCGAGGCCCACCCGGGCCGACTCCGCGGCGAGGTCGATCGTGATGGCCCGCCCCACCTCGCTCGACATGATCTCGAGCGAGCCGAGCCCGGACATCGCCTGCACGGGGTTGCCCATGGCGTTGGCGCAGAGCTTGGCCCACCGCTCGCCCCAGAGGTTGTCGGTCACCTGGGCGCCGTCGATCACCGACAGCATCTCGGCCAGCGCGGTGGCGCGCGGCGTCACCCGGCCGTCGTGCTCGCCGACGCGGAACACGTCGTGGCCCGTGCCCTGGCCACGCTCGACGCCGCGCTCGACCTGTCCGGGCTTCCAGAGGGCCACGCCGATCTTGGACATGACGAGCCCGACGGCGCGCTCGGCGCCGACGACCGAGGCCACGATGGGGTCGGGCCAGCAGTTCTGGGAGGCCACGACGAAGCCCCCGTCCGCCAGGTGGCGAAGGGCGAGCTGGGCGGCCCAGGCGGTGTCGTGCACCTTCATGGCCACGAAGGCGATCTCGAAGTCGCGTGGCAGGCGCGCCGCCTCGTGCAGGTGCACCGCCCTCGGCCGCGCCTCGAACGGCTCGTGAGGCCCGGTCACCGCGATGCCCTTCTGGCGGACGGCCTCCACCTGCTCGGCCCAGGGATCGACGAGGGTGACGTCGTGGCCGGCCCGCGAGAGGAAGGCCCCGAGGTAGCTCCCGATGGCCCCGGCCCCGACGAAGAGCAGCTTCCTGGACATGGCTCCCTCCCGATGTGTGGTCTCGGGCGTCGTCACGCGATGCGGACGATGCCGGGCTCGACCTTCTCGAAGCGGTCGGCGACCAGCGGGTCGTGGCCGGCCCCGATCAGCTTCTCGGCGCCGGCGAGCGCGTGGATGGTCTCGAAGGCGTCGAGCATCTCGGGCAGGCTCGTGATGATCTGCACGGGCTGCCGGGTCTCGACGTTACGGTAGAAGTGCGAGGCGTCGGAGGTGAGGACGACGGTCCCGCGCGCCGTCTGCACGGTGACGATCTGCAGCCCCGCGGTGTGGCCACCGACCCGGTGCACCCGGATCCCGGGCAGGATCTCGCGCTCCCCGCGCACGACCCGCACGCGCCGGGCGTAGTTGAGGGTCACCAGCCGCGCGAGCGAGTCGACGTTCGCCGACTGCCGGAAGGCCGGCGCGCCGCCGTGGGGCCCCGTCCAGAAGGCGATCTCGTCCTGCTGGATCCAGTACTCGGCGGCGGGGAACAGCGCGTGGCCGGCCCAGTGATCGTAGTGCAGGTGGGTGATGAGGGCGGTCGGCACGTCGGTCGCCTTCACGCCCAGGCGTTCCACGACCACGGCCGGGCTCACGTAGCCCCGCATGCCCCGGGCGCGCGCCTCGTCCTCGGGGAACCCGGTGTCGACCAGGACGGGGGTGGGGCCGCCGAGGATCAGCCACACGAAGTAGTGGAGCGTGAGGGGGTCGTGGGCCGACTCCCGGTAGAAGAACTGGCACGTCGTCGTGTCGCGCTCCGCGTACTTGAGGGCGTAGACCTGGTACATGGCTCACCTCGCTGGGGCGTGAGTGTACTGCACATCGGCGTTGTCGGGCGCGCGCCCGCGCGCCATAATCCCCGGGCGCCGGCGGCGGTCGGCCGGCGAGCGCCACCCGAAAGGAGCCGCACGTGAGCACACCACAGTCCGCGCTGTCCGCGCGCAACGAGGTCCGCGAGGTCGCCCCCAAGCTGATCGAGCTCACCGAGAAGGTCGTCTACGGCGACGTGTGGGAGCGCCCCGGGCTCTCCAAGCGCGATCGCAGCCTGATCACCGTCGCCGCCCTCATCGCGCTGGGGCGGGCCGATCAGCTGTCCGGGCACCTCGAGCGGGCGGTCGCCCACGGCGTGACGCGCGACGAGGTCGGCGAGGTGATCACCCACCTCGCGTTCTACTCCGGCTGGCCCACCGCGATGAGCGCGGGGCGGGTCGCTCGCAAGGTCCTCGGGGAGGCACGGTCATGAAGCTCGGGTTCATCGGGCTCGGCACCATGGGCCGTCACATGGCGTCCCACCTGATCGCGGCCGGCCACGAGGTCGCCGTCCACGACGTGCGTCGCGAGGCGGCGGCGCCCCACCTCGCGGCCGGCGCCCGGTGGGCCGACAGCCCGCGCGCGGTGGCCCAGGGCGCCGAGGTCGTGTTCACGTCCCTGCCCGGCCCGGCGGAGGTCGAGGCGGTCGCGCTCGGCCCGCAGGGGCTGCACGAGGGGCTGGCGAAGGGCGCGGTCTACTTCGACCTCACCACCAACGCGCCGGCCGTGGTGCGCCGCGTCCACGGCGCGCTGGCCGGGCAGGGGATCCACATGCTGGACGCCCCGGTGAGCGGGGGCCCGCGTGGGGCCGAGACGCGGAAGCTGGCGCTCTGGGTGGGCGGCGACGAGGCGATCTTCACCCGCTACAGGCCGGTGCTGGACGCCATCGGCGACCAGCCCTACTACGTCGGGCCGATCGGCGCCGGCTCGGTGGCGAAGCTCGTCCACAACTGCGCGGGCTACGTCATCCAGACCGCGCTCGCCGAGGTCTTCACGATGGGCGTGAAGGCGGGGGTCGAGCCCCTCGCGCTGTGGAAGGCCGTGCGGCAGGGCGCGCTCGGGCGGCGGCGCACGTTCGACCGGCTCGCCGACCAGTTCCTGCCGGGGCGCTACGAGCCGCCGCAGTTCTCGCTGCGCCTGGCCCACAAGGACGTCACGCTGGCGACCGCCCTCGGCCGCGAGCACCGGGTGCCCATGCGGCTGGCCAACGCGACGATGGAGGAGATGACCGAGGCGCTCAACCGGGGCTGGGCCGAGCTCGACTCGCGGGTGCCGATGCGGCTGCAGGAGGAGCGCGCGGGCGTCGAGTTCCACGTGCCGGAGGCGGCCATCAAGGCGGTGCTGGAGCAGGATCGGGCGGGCTGAGCGCTCAGCGGAGCGCGGGCACGACCTCGTGGGCCAGGATGCGGAAGCTGCCCGCGGCCCGGTCCCTCGGGATCAGTCCGCCCGGGTTGAGCTCGACCACGACGCCGTCGAGGCTCAGCTCGGCGCGCAGCGCGGCGAGACGCTCGACGAGCTGCGGGGCGGTGCCGAAGGCGACGCGGGATCGCAGGATCTCCGCGTAGCTCAACCGTGCGAGCTCGTCGGCCTGGGCCTGGCGCCGGTCGGCCGGGCCCGTCCCGGCGCGCCCGAGTGCCGCCCGGGCCATCTCCGCCTGGCGCTGGAAGTAGTAGGTCGCGCTCTCGCGCGGCTCCTCCGTCGCCTCCGCCTCGCTCGGCGCGGCGTAGATCGGGATGCGCAGGTAGACGCTGCCGGCGCCCTCGTGGCCGGCGTCGCGCCACGCCGCGCGATAGGCCCGGACGTGCGTGGCGAGCTCGGTCACGCTCATCCCTCGCAGGCCGACGAAGATGGCCAGGCCGAGCCGGCCCACCTCCGGGAACGTCTCCTCCGTCGTCGCCGCCATGCGCAGCGGCGGGTGCGGCCGCTGGTAGGGCCGGGGCGACACGGTGGCGCCGTCGACGCGGAAGTGCGTGCCGTGGTAGCTGAAGGGCGCTCCCTTCCACGCCTCGCGCACGATGGCGAGCGCCTCGCGGAAGCGCGCCTGGCTCTCGGTGTACGGGATGCCGAACGTGTCGTACGTCCGGACGGCGCCGCTCCGCCCGACGCCGAACTCCACCCGGCCCTCGCTCACGTGGTCCAGCGTCGCGACCTCCTCGGCCACGCGGAGCGGGTGGCTCAGCGGCAGGACGTGGACCGCGGTCCCGATGCGCAGGCGCCGGGTCCGGGCCGCGATGGCGGCCGCCACGACGAGCGGCGCCGACAGCACCGACCGGGCGGGCAGGCAGTGCAGCTCGCCGAGCCAGACGCCGTCGAGCCCCCACGCCTCGGCCTGGTCCACGAGCTGGAAGCCCTCCTGGAAGGCGTCCGCGTGGGTGGCCCCCTGGCGCATCTCCTCGATGAAGATTCCGACGTGCATGGCCACGCTCCGCGCCGGCGACGCTAGAGAAACCGCGCGGCGCCGTCAAGGCTATAATCCGGGCCCATGAAAGCTCCCGAGATCCTGGCCGAGGCCGCCGGCGTGCTGGACGACACCATCGCCCTGCGGCGCCGGATCCACCGCCACCCCGAGATCGGCCTGACGCTGCCGCGCACGCAGCGCACGGTGCTGGAGGCCCTCGCCGGTCTCGGCCTGGACGTGCGCACGGGCGAGAGGGCCACGTCGGTCGTCGCCCGGCTGCGCGGCGAGCGCCCGGGCCCGACGATCCTGCTGCGCGCCGACATGGACGCGCTGCCGCTACGCGAGGACACCGGCCTGCCGTTCGCGTCGGAGGTCGACGGCGCGATGCACGCCTGCGGGCACGACACGCACGTCGCCATGCTGGTGGGCGCCGCCCGCCTGCT
>JAICGY010000335.1 GCA_025922915.1 Candidatus Methylomirabilota bacterium
ACCCCGCACGCCTGGCAGCGGAACGCCTCCGCGAAGTCGCGCCGGCCGCCGTCCACGAGCTCCACGGCGAGCCGCCCCCCGCCCTCGCGCAGCGCGGCCTCGAGCGAGTCCACGAGCCGGGCCCGGTCGCGTGGACCGAGGACGAGGCGGTCCAGGACGACGGCGACGGCGCCGGCCAGCGCGGCTGGCGGCTCGTCGGCGAGGTCGTGGGCGACGCCGTCGACGAGGACACGCGCGAAGCCCCGGCGGGTGAGGGTCGTCCAGAGCTCGGCCGCGGGCAGGCCGGCCGTGCCCTCGAGCGGAAACGTGACGAGCGCCCGGGCGCCCGCGTGCTCGGCGAGGAGGGTGTCCGCGATGGACTCGGCGGAGTGGGCGCCGGCCTCGCCGCCGCAGGTCGGGCAGTGCACGCGGCCGATCTTGGCGTAGAGCAGCCGCAGGTAGTCGTAGACCTCCGTCGCCGTCCCCACGGTGGACCGGGCGGTGCGCACCGGGTTCTTCTGCTCCAGCGCCACGGCGGGGCGGATGGCGTCGATGCGGTCCACGTCCGGCCGGTCCACGCGCTCGAGGAACATGCGCGCGTACGTCGAGAGGGATTCGATGTAGCGCCACTGCCCCTCGGCGAAGAGCGTGTCGAACGCCAGCGACGACTTGCCGGACCCCGACACGCCGGTGACGACGGTGAGGCGATCGTGGGGGATCTCGAGGGAGACGTTCTTGAGGTTGTTCTGGCGAGCTCCCTCGATGCGGAGCCCCCTCGGCTGCGGCATCCGGGGCGGTCCTCCTGAGGAGGGAAGTCTACAGGAAGTGCTATCATCCTGCCAGATGGCGGACGGCTATCGCGTGCTCGTCGTCGACGACGATGCGGACGTGCGGAGCCTCCTGGTGGCCGTCCTGACGCAGGATCCCACGGCGCGCGTGATCGACGTGGCGTCCGGCGTCGAGGCGCTCGGGCTCCTCGGCCGCGAAGAGTTCGACGTCGCCCTCGTCGACGTCCAGCTGCCCGACCACTCGGGTCTCGACATCCTGCGCTGGGCGCGCGACGCCGAGGTGGACATCGAGCTCATCGTCCTCACCGGCCACGCCGACGTGGAGACCGCGGTGGCCGCCATGCGGCTCGGCGCCTACGACTTCATCGCCAAGCCGTGGAAGAACGCGGAGCTCCGCGAGGTCGTCGTCAAGGCCGCCGAGAAGAAGGCCCTGCGGCGCGAGAACTCGGCGCTGCGCGAGGTCATCACCCGCCGCGACGGCCTGCCCACGCTCGTGGGGGACAGCCCGCAGATCCGCGAGGTGCTGGGGATGATCGCGCGCGTCGCCCAGAGCGACAGCCCGGTGCTCGTGCACGGCGAGAGCGGTACCGGCAAGGAGCTCGTGGCGCGCCGCATCCACCTGCAGTCGCGCCGGACGGGCCGGCCGTTCGTGTCGATCAACTGCGGGGCGCTGCCCGACACGCTGCTCGAGTCCGAGCTGTTCGGCCACAAGAAGGGCGCGTTCAGCGGCGCCATCACCTCCCGCGTGGGCCTCTTCGAGGCGGCCCACGGCGGCACGCTGTTCCTCGACGAGATCGGCGAGATGTCGCCGGCCATGCAGGTGCGGCTGCTCCGCGTCCTGGACTCCGGGGAGCTGCGGCGCGTCGGCGAGGAGCGGGTCTTCCACGTCGACGTCCGGGTCGTCGCGGCGACCGCCAAGGACCTGAGCCGGGAGGCGGCGGAGGGACGGTTCCGGTGGGACCTCTACTACCGGGTGAGCACCCTCGTGATCGAGGTCCCCCCGCTCCGTCGCCGCCCGGGCGACGTCGCCCTCCTCGTCGAGCACTTCGCGAGCGCCCCCGGGCGGGCCGGCCGGGCGCTGCGCTTCTCGGCGGAGGCGATGGAGCGGCTGACCCGGTACTCGTGGCCGGGCAACGTGCGGGAGCTGCGCAACCTCCTCGAGCGGCTCCAGATCCTCCTCGAGGGGCAGGACGTGCGGGCGCGCGACCTGCCCCCGGAGGTGGGGGCGGGGGCGGTGCCGGCGCGGGAACCGACGTCGGCGGCGCCGGCGGCCGACGGAGCGCTGCTGCCCCTGGCGGAGATCGAGCGGCGCCACGTCGGGCGGGTGCTCGACGCGACCGGCTGGAACAAGGCGCGCGCGGCCCGGATCCTCGAAGTGGACATCAAGACCCTCAACAAGAAGATCCGGGACTTCTCGCTGCCCCGCCCGGGGTGACAGGAGAGGCTCCCCCCTCCCGGGAGTTTCTCCCAGGGGCCTCCGGCTCACGACCTTGCAATCGTCATCGATCCGGACCCTTGCGCGCCGCGTCGTGTGGCACTCCGGTTGCCTAGTAGTCGGTCATGCCGATTGCCGACTCCCGCCGACGGTCGCTGGATGCGCCGGATCCGATCAACCTCGATGCGCGCCGCCGCCTCGACACGCCGCCGGATGTCGCCCTCTGGCGTCCCGAGATCGTGCTGGCCTCCTCCATCGCCGCGCCCGCGCCACGGCGCCGGGTGACGCTCGCCTCGCCGGCGGCCCGGCCGGACGCGGTGGTGCGGCGGGTCGAGAGCGCCCGCACGATGCTCGCGGCTCTCGCCGAGGCGCGCGAGGCCCTGGCTGCCGAGGCCAGCGGCGCTCACGCCCGTGCGGAGGAGGCCGCGTCCACGCGCGAGCGGGTGACGGCGACGATCGCCGCGTACCGCGCGGAGGCGGCGCTCGACGCCGCGGTCAACGGCACGTGGCGCGGGATGCGGGCGCTGCTCGAGGGGCGGGGCCGGCGATGAGCGAGCGCCCGGCCGTCTCGAACGTGTACTACCTGGCCGCGGCCTCGCCCGAGCCGCCGCCCCTGCCGCACCTGAGCCCGTGGCAGCGGGCCCGACTGCCGCTCCTCGCCGGCTGGTGGCGCGCCCGCCTGCTCGTGACCGAGGTCCGTCTCGCGGCTCGCCGTGCGTGGCGGGCCGGGGACGACGACAGCGCGTTCCTGCTGGGCCGCGCCGAGATCGAGCGCCCCGCAGCCCGGCGGTCGCGCGGTCCCGCGCGCGTGATCGAGCTCGACGCCGCCCGGCGCCGTCGCTCCTCGCCCGCGATCTAGATCGCCTCTCCGGCAGGATACCGGCGCACCCGGCCCCGGGGGCGCTTGCGCGACTCAGTACCACATGGTACAAAGTCGCGCGTGAGACCCGTTCCCGGCACCGCGTCCGACCGCTCGCCCGCCGAGGTCGCCCGCTGGTGCGAGAGCTTCGAGCGCCGCTGCCGCGCGGCGGGCCTTCGCGTGACGACCCAGCGCCTCGCCGTCTACCGGGCGCTGGCCGAGGACGGGTCTCACCCCACCGCCGACTCGCTGTACGCCTCGCTGCACGGCCGCATGCCCGGGCTCTCCCGGGCCACGGTCTACCGCATCCTCGACTCGCTGGAGCGCCGGCAGCTCGTGCGGCGGATCGGCGGCTCGCTCGGCGGCGGGCGGTTCGACGCCAACGTCTCCACGCACCAGCACCTGGTCTGCCGGGTCTGCGGGGCCATGGTCGACGTGGTGCTGCCCGGCTGGTCGGGGGCCGCCGTCCCGGCCAGCGGCGTTCCCGGCTTCGAGATCGAGCGGCTCGACGTCCGCCTGGTCGGACGCTGCAGCCGCTGCCGCGGGTCCGCCGGGGAGGCGGACGCGCGTTCACGCAGTCGACCCCGAGCACCGAGAAGGAGGAGATGACGCATGCGGGACCTGAAGGGCACGAAGACGCACGAGAACCTCAAGGCCGCCTTCGCCGGCGAGTCGATGGCGAACCGCCGGTACCTGTACTTCGCCAAGGTCGCGGACGTCGAGGGCTACCCGGAGGTCGCCGGCAACTTCCGTGACACCGCCGAGGGGGAGACCGGCCACGCGCACGGCCACCTCGACTACCTGCGGCGGGTGGGGGATCCGGCGACCGACAAGCCGTTCGGCGACACGGCCCAGAATCTACAGTCCGCGATCCACGGCGAGACGCACGAGTACACCGACATGTACCCCGGCATGGCGAAGGCGGCCCGCGAGGAGGGGTTCGCGGAGATCGCCGACTGGTTCGAGACGCTGGCCAAGGCGGAGAAGTCGCACGCCGGCCGGTTCAGCAAGCTGCTGCAGTCGATCGGCTAGACGCGGCGGAGGCCCGGGAGGCAGCGCCTCCCGGGCTGCAACGGCATGACGCAGGACAACGTCTCCTATCATCCGACCGACGGCCTCACCTACGATCCCGGCGACCCGGCGTACTGGGACGCCGCCGGCCTGCGCAAGGAGGTGGTGCGGGCCTTCGAGATCTGCCACGGCTGCCGGCTCTGCTTCAAGTACTGCGACGCCTTCCCCAGCCTGTTCGCGCTGCTCGACGGCCGCCACGAGGGCGACGTCCGGCGGATCACCGCGGGCGAGACGGAGGCGGTCTTCGACGCGTGCTTCCAGTGCAAGCTGTGCGAGGTGCAGTGCCCGTACACGCCGCGCGACCAGCATCCCTTCCAGCTGGACTTCCCGCGGCTCGCGCA
>JAICGY010000336.1 GCA_025922915.1 Candidatus Methylomirabilota bacterium
CTCCTGCAGCACCAGCACGTCGTCCCCGACCGCCAGCACCTGACCGGAGTGGCGCGCCTCGCCGGCGGACCCGGCGGCCGGCAGGGCCGGCGGCATGGAGACCAGGGACGCGAGCGCCAGACCCACGAACGCCCTCGTGATCGCCTTCACAGGCTCTTCACCTTCCTCCAGCGCCTGACTCGCGCGCTCTCCGGCTCGCAAGAGGCGGGCCGGCGGGCGAGCCCACCGGAGCCTCGTTCGCGGGCACGTCCCTTGCTCGCGCAAGGAACAAAGACACTTCCGGAGCGACGAGGCTCCCCGCGGGTGCCGAAGCGGTTTCCGGGAGGCCGCGGCTGTTTTTCGAGGACCGGACACTGCGTTCACCCCGGGAGGAGACATCGCGATGGACGTGTCCCGGCGGGATTTCCTGAAGGTCTCGACCGGCGTCGCGGGCGGCACCGCGCTCGGCGGGCTCACCGGCCTGGGCGCCAGCCTCGCCCCGACGCTGGCGCGCGCCCAGGAGCTGCGGATCAAGGGCGCCCGGACGACGCCCAGCATCTGCCCGTACTGCTCGGTCGGCTGCGCGACGCTCGTGCACACGGTCGAGGGCCGGATCGTGAACGTCGAGGGCGACCCGCGCAGCCCCTGGAACGAGGGCACCCTCTGCCCCAAGGGCGCGGCGATCTTCCAGCTGCACGTCAACCCGAACCGCCCGATGAAGGTACTACACCGGGCGCCGGGCGCGACGGACTGGGAGGTCTGGGACCTCGAGCGCGCGATGGACCGCGTGGCGGAGCTGGTGAAGAAGACCCGCGACGAGACGTTCGTCGAGCGGCTCGAGGACGGTCGGGTCGTGAACATGACGCCGGCCATCTTCTCGCTCGGGGGCGCGACGCTCGACAACGAGTGGAACCACATCCACCAGAAGCTGATGCGCGGGCTGGGCATCGTCGCGATCGAGAACCAGGCCAGGATCTGACACAGCAGCAGCGTCCCCGGGCTGGGGACACGGTTCGGTCGCGGCGCCGCCACCCTGCACTACCGCAGCCTGGCCGACTCCGACTGCGTGGTGTTCATGGGGTCGAACATGGCGGAGAACCACCCCGTCGCCTTCCGGTGGCCCATGAAGGCGAAGGTCACCCAGGGCGCGAAGCTCGTGCACGTCGACCCGCGCTTCACCCGCACGAGCGCGATGTGCGACCTCTATGCGCCCATCCGCGCCGGCTCCGACATCGCCTTCCTGGGCGGCCTCGTGAACCACGTCGTCAACAGCGAGCGGTGGAACCGGGAGCCGTTCTTCCGTCAGTTCCTCGTGAACTACACGAACGCGCCGACGATCATCGGCGACGAGTTCAAGGACACCGAGGACCTCGACGGCGTGTTCTCCGGGCTCATGGAGTACAAGGGCGGCCGCGGCCCCTGGCCGTACAACGGCTTCGTCGGCGAGTACGACAGCAAGACGTGGCAGTACGCCGGGACGAAGATCGAGTCCCAGGGCTGGCGGGCCGCGACGTCCCGCTCCGGCGAGCAGGGCACGGACGACCAGCAAGGCCGGGGCGGCCCGGGCCGCCCGGGCGCGGCCGACGAGGGCGAGCCGAAGCGGCTGCCCGCGGGCCCGCCGTACGAGCCGCTCGTGCGCGCGCTGCTGCAGCCGCCGCCCGAGCGCGACGAGACGCTGGAGAACCCGCGCTGCGTCTTCCAGATCGTCAAGCGGCACTTCAGCCGCTACACGCCGGAGATGGTGGAGCGCGTGACCGGGTGCCCGCAGGCGACGTTCCTCGAGGTCGCCGAGACGATCCTGGCCAACTCGGGGCCCGACCGCACCACCGCCTTCGCCTACGCGGTGGCGTGGACGCAGCACACCAACGGACCGCAGGTCATCGGCTGCTGCGCGCTGCTCCAGCTGCTGCTGGGCAACATCGGCCGCCCGGGCGCCGGCGTGATGGCGCTCCGCGGCCACGCGTCCATCCAGGGCTCGACCGACGTCCCGACCCTCTATCACTCGATCCACGGCTACATGTCGCATCCGTCCGCGCTCAAGCCGCACGGCACGCTGCTCGAGTACCTGGGAACCGAGACCCGCCCGCGAGGCTACTGGGCCAACCTGCCCAAGTTCATGGTCTCGTACCTGAAGTCGATGTACGGGCCGGCGGCGACGCCGGAGAACGACTTCGGCTACGAGTGGCACCCGAAGATCCTCGGCGACCACTCGCACATGCCCATGTTCGTGGCCATGAACGAGGGCAAGGTGAAGGGCATGCTGCTGATCGGACAGAACCCGGCCACCTCGCTCAACGCCCGGCTCGAGCGGGCGGGGCTGCGCAAGCTCGAGTGGCTCGTGGTCAAGGACAACTGGGTCCACGAGAGCGCGACGTTCTGGAAGAACGCGCCCGAGGTCCGGAACGGCGAGGTGAACCCCGCCGACATCAAGACCGAGGTCTTCTTCTTCCCGTCGTCCCAGGTCGCCGAGTACGAGGGCTCGTTCACGAACACCTTCCGGATGCTGCAGTGGCACTTCAAGGCGGCCGAGCCGCCGGGCGACTGCCGCAACGACCTCTGGTTCACGCACCAGCTGGCCAAGCGGCTGAAGCGCGCCTACGCGAACAGCAACGAGCGGCGCGACATCGGCTTCAAGAACCTCCTGTGGGACTTCGACCCCGAGCAGGCGCGCCCCGTCGAGGGCGTGCCGCAGCACCAGGCCGGCGACCCCGACGGGCTCAAGATCCTGAAGGAGATCAACGGCTACTACACCGCCGACCCGGGCCGGCACCTCGCCGGCTTCGGCGACCTCGAGGACGACGGCTCGACGACGTGCGCGTCCTGGATCTACTGCGGTGTCTTCCCGGCGCCCGGCCAGAACCGGTCGGCCAGCCGGACGCCCGATCCGCCCGGCACGCCGCGCGGGGTGAACCCCGGCTGGGGGTACACGTGGCCGGCCAACCGCCGGATCATGTACAACCGCGCCTCGGCCGACCTGCAGGGCCGGCCCTGGAGCGAGCGCAAGAAGTACGTCTGGTGGGACGGCCAGAAGTGGGTCGGGTACGACGTGCCGGACTTCGCCGCCACCAAGCCGCCCACCGCCAAGGCGAAGCCGGACGGCATCGGGCTGGACGCCCACAGCGGCACGGACCCCTTCATCATGCTGCAGGACGGCGTGGGGTGGCTGTACGTGCCGAGCGGGCTCGCCGACGGCCCCCTGCCCGCCCACTACGAGCCGGCGGAGTCGCCGGTGCGCAACCCGCTGTACAAGCAGCAGTCGAGCCCGGTGCTCAAGTACTGGAAGGTGGCGGGCAACGACCTGGCACCGGTCGCCGACCCGCGCTTCCCGTACGTCATCACCACCTACCGGCTGACCGAGCACTACCTCGCCGGCGCCATGAGCCGCTGGAACCCCTGGCTCACCGAGCTGCAGCCCGAGCTCTTCATCGAGCTCAGCCCCGAGCTCGCCGAGCTGCGCGGCATCCGGAACCTCGACTGGGTGCGCATCAGCACGCCGCGCGCCCAGATCAGGGCCAAGGCCCTCGTGACCCGGCGCCTGCGGCCCTTCCGCATCGACGGGCACGTCATCCACCAGGTCGGCATGCCGTGGCACTGGGGCTACGAGGGCGTGGTCACCGGTGACGTCGTCAACGAGCTGACGTCGCTCGTCGGCGATCCCAACGTCAGCATCCACGAGGGCAAGGCCTTCGTGTGCAACGTGGAGAAGGCGTGATGGCCGAGGCGATGGGCTTCTTCACCGACACCACGGTCTGCATCGGCTGCAAGGCGTGCGAGGTGGCCTGCAAGGAGTGGAACCAGCTGCCGGCGAGCCAGGGCGGCGCCAACACGCTGTCGGGGGACAGCTACGACAACACGCGCCAGCTCGACGGCATCCACTGGCGGCACGTGGCCTTCGTCGAGCAGTTCACCCCGGACCGCAGCCAGGGGCGCTGGCTCCTCATGTCCGACGTCTGCAAGCACTGCGTGCAGGCCGGCTGCCTCGAGGTGTGCCCCACCGGCGCCATCATCCGCACCGAGTTCGACACGGTCGTCATCCAGTCCGACGTCTGCAACGGCTGCCGGGACTGCATCCCCGCCTGCCCGTTCGGCGTGATCGACATCAACCCGGCGGCGGGCACGGCGCAGAAGTGCACGCTCTGCTACGACCGGCTCGTCGCCGGCCTCGAGCCCGCCTGCTCCAAGGCCTGCCCGACCGACTCGATCCAGTTCGGCCCCATCCGCGACCTGCGGGAGCGGGCGCGGCTGCGCGTCGACCAGCTCAAGCAGCGCGGCGAGCCACACGCCTACCTGTACGGCGCCGACGACTCGATGCTGGGCGGCCTCAACGCCTTCTTCCTCCTCGTCGACCGCCCCGAGGTCTACAACCTGCCCCCGGATCCCAAGCTGCCCACGCGGCAGCTCCAGCCGTCGTCGTGGCTGACCGTGCTGGGGGGCGCGCTGGTGGCCCTCGTGGGCCTCGTCAGCTTCCGCGGCCGGGGCGAGGGAGGACCGC
>JAICGY010000337.1 GCA_025922915.1 Candidatus Methylomirabilota bacterium
CGGGTGGGCCCGGGCGCGCTGGTGCTCCAGCGCGTCGTCGAGCGCAAGGCCCTGATCGGCCCGGGCCCCCGGGAGACGACCGTCGAGCCGCTGGCGGTCGAGGGGGACGGCGAGATGATGGCGTTCGCCGTCGACGGGCGCGGCGACGACCTGTTCGTCGGCACGGCGAGCGGCCAGGTCGTCCGCTTCAGCCTGCGTGAGGGGCCGGCCACCCGGGCGGAGGCGGTGAAGATCGGGGCCGCCGTCACGGCGCTCGGGTTCCTGATCGGGGACCGGACGCTCGTGGTGGGCGACGCCGGCGGCGGCGTCTCGACCTGGCAGGTGATCCCGCCGCCCGCCGGCGGCCCGCTGCGGCTCATCAGGATGCACGCCTTCGAGCCGCACCGCGCGCCCGTCGTGGCGATGAGCCCCTCCCGCCGCGACAAGGGCTTCGTCACCGGCGATGCCGACGGCGTGCTCCGGCTGCATCACGGGACGTCGGGGCAGACGCTCCTCGCGCTCCCCGGCGCCCTGCCCGGGCTCGCCGCGATCGCGTTCGCGCCGAGGGGCGACGGCGTCGTCGCCGCCGGCGCGCGCGGCGCCGTCGCCCACTGGGAGGTGCGCAACCCCCATCCGGAGACCACGCTCCGGACGCTCTTCGGCGAGGTCTGGTACGAGGGGTATCCCGAGCCCGCCCACGTGTGGCAGTCGACGGGCGGGACCGACGACTTCGAGCCGAAGCTGAGCCTCACGCCGCTCCTGTACGGCACGCTCAAGGGAACGTTCTACGCGCTGCTGATCGCGGCCCCGCTCGCGCTGCTGGCCGCCCTGTACGTCAGCGAGTTCATGCACGCGAGCGTCAAGGCCTGGGTGAAGCCGGTGGTCGAGATCATGGCGGCGCTGCCGAGCGTCGTCCTGGGCTTCCTGGCCGGGCTCTGGCTGGCGCCCGTGCTCGAGCGCATCGTGCCGGGGGTCTTCCTCTTCCCGGTGGTCGTCACGGTGTCGATCCTCGTCGCCGCCTCGTTCTGGCGGTTGACGCCGCTCCGGCTCCGCGGGCGCGTGCGCGCGGGGATGGAGGTGTTCCTGCTGATCCCGGTGGTCCTGGTGGCGGCCTGGCTCGCCTTCAGCCTGGGCGGGCTCCTCGAGGGCCGGCTCCTGGGCGGCGACTACCGGCAGTGGCTGCTCTCTGCGCTCGGCCTCGGCTACGACCAGCGCAACTCGCTCGTGGTCGGCGTCGCGATGGGCTTCGCCGTGATCCCCATCATCTTCACGATCGCGGAGGACTCCCTGGCGAACGTGCCGCAGCACCTGCGCGCCGGCTCCCTCGCCCTCGGGGCCAGCCGCTGGCAGACCGCGGTCCGCGTCGTCCTGCCGACGGCCAGCCCGGGGATCTTCTCGGCGGTGATGATCGGGTTCGGCCGGGCGGTCGGGGAGACGATGATCGTCCTCATGGCCACCGGGAACACCCCGGTCATGGACTGGTCCATCTTCAGCGGCTTCCGCGCACTCTCCGCCAACATCGCCGTCGAGCTGCCCGAGGCGCCGGAGGGCGGCACCCTCTTCCGGGTCCTCTTCCTCGCCGCCTTCCTCCTCTTCTGCCTGACCTTCGCCGTCAACACCGTGGCCGAGGTGGTCCGGCTCAAGCTCCGCCAGCGGTACCGCTACCTGTGAGAGCGTTCTCGCGGAGCGGCGAGCCCTTCATCTGGCTGACCGGCGGCGCGCTGGCGGTGGCGCTGCTCATGGTGGCCGGCCTGGTCGGCCTGATCCTCTGGAACGGGCTCGGGTTCTTCTGGCCCGCCGACGTCCTCCGGGCCACGCTCCGCGACGGCACCGTGCTCACCGGCCAGGTGGTCGACCGCGAGCGGGTCCCCGGTCGGGAAGGCGAGCACCGGATCAAGCTGAAGGTCGGCAACCGGGACCTCTACGGCGCCGACTTCACCTGGGTGGACGAGGCTCAGATCGCCGAGCGCCGCTACCTGCTCGACGTCGCCGTGATCGAGCGGACGGAGTGGGGGCTCCTGATCGGCACCATCCAGGCGGTCCGCGAGGGGGACCGCACGGTGGCCGCGGGCCCGGAAGCCAGCCGGCGGGAGCTGGAGCGGCGGCTGCCGGCGGCGGCGGCGCTCCGGCGCGAGATCCGGCGGATCGAGGCGGACGACATCGGCGACGTCAACCACGCCCAGGAGCAGGCTCGCCTGGCGCTGCGCCGCCTCGAGCTCCGGGGGACGACCTCGGGCCCGGAGGTGGAGGCGCTCCGCCGGGAGATGGCGGCCCTCCAGGCGCGCTACGACGAGCACGCCACGCAGCTCGCCGCGCTGCGCGGGCGGGCGACGGCGACGGTGGTGGTCCAGGCCGACGGCGGCAAGGAGAAGGAGCTGCCGGTCGCCCAGGTGCTCGACGTCTACTTCCCGAACGCCATGGGGCCGGGCGCCAAGGCCCTCCACTACGCGGCCGGCGTGTGGGCGTTCGTGTCCGACGACCCCCGGGAGTCGAACACCGAGGGCGGCGTCTTCCCGGCCATCTTCGGCACGGTGATGATGGTCATGATCATGTCCGTCCTCGTCACGCCCCTCGGCGTCCTGGCCGCCTTCTACCTCCGCGAGTACGCGCGGCAGGGCACCTTCGTCAGCCTCGTCCGGATCGCGGTGAACAACCTGGCCGGCGTGCCCTCGATCGTGTTCGGGGTGTTCGGCGTCGGCTTCTTCATCTACTTCGTCGGGGGCACCATCGACCAGCTCTTCTTCCCCGAGGCCCTGCCCACGCCGACCTTCGGGACCGGCGGCATCCTGTGGGCGTCCCTCACGCTCGCGATCCTCACCATCCCCGTCGTCATCGTCGCCACCGAGGAGGGACTGGCGGCGATCCCGGGCGGCACGCGGGAGGCCTCGCTCGCCCTGGGCGCCACCAAGCTCGAGACGACGCTGCGGGTGGTGCTGCCGGCGGTGCTGCCGTCCGTCCTGACCGGGCTCATCCTCGCCATGGCGCGGGCGGCGGGCGAGGTGGCCCCGCTCATGCTGACGGGGGTCGTGAAGCTGGCGCCGGCACTCCCCGTCGACGGCCACTGGCCGTTCCTGCACCTCGACCGGAAGTTCATGCACCTGGGCTTCCACATCTACGACGTCGGGTTCCAGTCGCCCAACGTGGACGCGGCGCGCCCGATGGTCTTCGCCACCACGCTCCTGCTGCTCCTGATCGTCGTCCTGATGAACCTCTTCGCGGTCTCGCTCCGCAACCGCCTCCGCCGGCGCTACGCGACGGCGGCGGTGTAGGGAGGGCGCATGGTCGGTCCGACGCGGATCGTTTCCGAGGCCCCGGCGGCGCCGGGCCTGCTGCTGGAGTCGCCGATGGTCGAGATCGAGCGCCTGTCGCTCTGGTACGGCGCCAAGCAGGCGCTGCGGGACATCACCATGGCCGTGCCCAAGCACCGCATCACCGCCTACATCGGCCCCTCGGGCTGCGGCAAGTCGACGCTGCTCCGCTGCCTCAACCGCATGAACGACCTGATCGATGGCGTGCGGATCGAGGGCACCATCCGGGTCGGGGGGACCGACATCCACGACCCCGGCCTCGACGTCACCGATCTGCGGAAGCGGGTCGGCATGGTCTTCCAGAAGTCGAACCCGTTCCCCAAGTCGATCTTCGAGAACGCCGCCTACGGCCCCCGCATCCTCGGCGTCCGGAGCCGAACGGACCTCGAGGGCATCGTGGAGCGGAGCCTCCGGGCCGCCGCCCTGTGGGACGAGGTGCGGGACCGCCTGCACGAGAGCGCGCTCGGCCTGTCCGGCGGGCAGCAGCAGCGGCTCTGCATCGCCCGGGCCATCGCGGTCGAGCCGGACGTCCTCCTCATGGACGAGCCGTGCTCGGCGCTCGACCCCATCGCCACCGCCCGGATCGAGGAGCTCATGGTCGAGCTCAAGGCCGGGTACACCATCGTGATCGTGACCCACAACATGCAGCAGGCCGCCCGCGTGTCGGACTACACCGGGTTCCTGCTCCTCGGCGAGCTGGTGGAGTACGGGGTGACCCGGCAGCTCTTCACCAACCCGGGCGACCGGCGGACCGAGGACTACATCACCGGCCGGTTCGGCTAGAGCGGGAGAGACCGATGCCGCGGCACTTCCACGAGGAGCTCGAGGCGCTGAAGCAGACCCTCCTCGCCATGGGGGGGCTGGTCGAGGACCAGATCCGCCGGGTGATGACGGCCCTCGTCGAGCGCAACGACGACCTCGCCCGCGAGGTCATCGAGCGCGACCGGCAGGTGAACGCCTACGACGTCGAGATCGACGAGAAGTGCGTGGAGCTGCTGGCCCTCCACCAGCCGACGGCCGGCGACCTGCGCGTGATCACCACGGCCATGAAGATCGTCACCGACCTCGAGCGCATCGGCGACCAGGCCGTCAACATCGC
>JAICGY010000338.1 GCA_025922915.1 Candidatus Methylomirabilota bacterium
CCGACACCGCCTTGTCCTTCGCCGGCACGATCGTGTGGTCGAGGCGAATCGTCATCGGTTGCCTCCTGATCGGCTCGTCTCACGATCTGGGATGCGGCCTGGCCGTTGGCGACGTCCGGGGTGTCGGTCACCAGGGTGTCGTGCCCGTCGCTCTCGACGATGGCCTGCTTGAAGCCCTTCGCGATCGGCGCCTCGTCGGTGGCCAGGAACCGCGTCCCCAGCAGGACGCCGTCGGCGCCCAGGGCCAGGGCCGCCGCCAGGCCGCGACCGTCGGCCACCCCGCCCGCAGCCAGCACGGGGATCGGGGCCACCGCGCTCACGAGCATCGGGACCAGCGGCATCGTGCCCATGAGCCCGATGTGGCCGCCGCCCTCGGTCCCCTGCGCGACGATCACGTCGCACCCGGCGCGGGCGGCCGCGCGCGCCTCGGCCACCGTCGAGACCATGTGCATCGCCAGGGCGCCGATCGCGTGGGCCCGGGCGACGTACGCCGCGAGATCCTGCTCGAGCCAGGGCCAGGCGGTCGAGACCACCTTCGGCCGGGCGGCCAGGAGCCCGTCGTACTGGCCGGGGCGCTCCATGAACAGCAGCAGGTTCAGCCCGAACGGACGCGCGGTGGCGGCGCGGATGGCCTCGGCGTCACGGGCCAGCTCCTCGGGGCTCTGCCGGGTCGCCCCCAGCACCCCGAGGCCTCCCGCCTCCGACACCGCCGCCACGAGCTGCGGCGACGTGCCGCTGCCCATCCCGCCCAGCACGACCGGGTGCTCGATGCCCAGCAGATCGCAGATCCGCGTGTGCAACATGGTCAGATCACCGCCTCTCGTCGCAGTCGCTCGATCTCGTCCGCTCCGTAGCCGGCCTCCCTCAGGATCTCGTCGGTGTGCTCGCCCAGCGCCGGCGGCTCGCGGTCGAGGCCGGGGGTGCCGTGCGCGAGCCGGAACCCGGCGCCGACGAGCTGCATGGGCCCGTAGCGCGAGTCGATCGTCTGCAGCACGTCCCGGTGCTCGAGCTGCGGGTGGCGCACGATCTCGTGGATCTTCCAGATCGCGCCGCACGGCACGTCGGCCGCCGTCAGCCGGGCCTCCCAGCGCTTGGCGTCGTCCGTGGCCAGCGCCGCCTCGATGATCGCGCGCAGGGCCGGCTCGTTCGCGGTGCGGGCGGGCCAGTCCTTGAACCGCGGGTCGTCCAGGACGTCGGGGCGTCCGAGCGCCCGCATGAGGCCCGCGAACTGCTTCTCGGTGAGCACGGCCAGCACGAGGTAGCCGTCGCGGGCCCGGAAGCGGCTGGCCGTCGGCTTGCGCGTCACCGAGCCGTTGCCGAGCTGCTTCTGCTCGATGCCGGCCACGGTGTACTCGGCGACCGGCCCGGGGATGAACGCGAGCGCCGCGTCGAGCATCGCGACGTCCACCAGCTGCCCCCGACCCGTGTGCGTGCGCTGGTACAGCGCGCTCGCCACCGCGAGCGCCGCCGTCACGCCCCCGATGGTGTCGCAGATGGCGAACCCCGCCCGCGTCGGCCCGTGGGCGGGCTCGCCCGTGAGCGACATGATCCCCGACATCGCCTGCAGCTTGCCGTCGAAGGCCGCCGTGGCGCGCTCCGGCCCCGTCATGCCGAAGCCCGAGACGCCGCAGTAGATGAGCCGGGGATTGATGGCGGAGAGCGCTTCGTAGCCGAGCCCCAGCCGGTCCATCACGCCCCCACGGAAGTTCTCCCAGACGACGTCGGCGCCGACCACCAGCCGCTTGACGATCGCCACCGCATCCGGCCGCCGGAGGTCGAGCGTGATGCTGCGCTTGTTGCCGTTCACGGCGAGGAACGACGGCGCCATCTTCCGGGCGGCCCACGTGGGGTCGGCGAGCTGCCCGCGCGTCTCGTCGCCCTCCCGCGACTCGATCTTGACGACGTCGGCGCCGAGGAGCGCCAGCTGGTACGAGCCGTACGGCCCCGCCAGGTAGCGGGTGAAGTCGAGGATGCGGACGCCCGCGAACGGCTTGCTCACGACTCCTCGCGCCGCGCCCGGGCCACGCTCTTCACGACCTCGAACTCCTTGCGTCGCTCGGCGATCTCGTCCGGGGAGAGGCGCGAGAGGTCGTTGTAGTCGCGCTTCCAGGCGGCGTCCTCGCTCCACCGGAGCGGCGACTGCACGGTGGTCCGGGCCGCGGGCGCACTCTCCAGCACCCGCAGCGCCAGCTCGAGCGTCTGGCGCTGGGACTCGACGTCGAAGGGCCGGCCGGCCGAGTTGCCGAGCGGGAAGTCACTGAACAGGAAGCGCGGCACGCCGCAGTGCTCGACGATGTCCTTGGCGCATCCCATGATCACGGTCGCGATCCCGTTCGTCTCCAGGTGCCGGGCGGCCAGACTCACGGTCTGGTGGCACACGGGTCAGGTGGGCACGAGCACGACCGCGTCGACCGCGTCCTCCTGGCAGCGGCGCAGCAGCTCGACGGCGTCGGTCTCCATCGTCGTCCGCTGGCTGCGGTTCGTCGGCGCGCCGTGCAGGCGCGGAGCGAGCGCGCCGATGCGCCCGGCCGCCGCCGCCTCCGTGAGACGCGCCAGCGGCAAGTAGGTGTTGAGGTCGGCGGCCGTGGTGTGCCGCCGGTCGTAGCCCACGTGCGAGATCCGCACGTCGGGCACGGTCTCCGTGGAGACGGAGTACACCTTGTAGAACTTGGCGGCGGCGTTGTAGGGCGCGCCGGGCCCCTGGTCCCCCGCCCCGGGCTGGAAGGGCGCGGCGGTCGTGATCAGCCCCACCCGCGCGCGGGCGAGCTGCATCCGCAGCGGCGTGAACGGCACGTCGGCGAAGTGCGCCCAGCGATACGGGGGGAAGCCGAGCGCGAGGTAGTACTCGCGCGTGCGCTGCATGTAGGGGATGGGGACGTCGTGGTCGGGTGCGAACACGGGACTCGTGGTCGGAGCGCCGGCCGTCATGGCTGGCAAAAGTCTACCACCCGTCAGGCCGGCTCCACGGACAGGGGCCTCACGCGGAAGTGCCGGGCCGCCGCCGACATGTGGCGATCGTTCGTGTAGATTTCCGATAGACCATGCTCCTGGGCACAGACGAGGTGCAGAGCATCGGCCGCGCGCAGGAAGATCGATCGTGGCAGGCTCGCGAACGCCGCGGCCGCCCTCGCCGCGAGGGCAGTGGTGAAGGGAAGCCACGTCCACAGCCCCTGACCACAGTCGTCGTCGAACTGGGCCATCACTTCTTGGAATGCCCCCGGGCCGAAGGCGCCCTCACGGAGCTTTCGGTGGAATACGGCGGCCACCTCGACCTGTCCGATGACGGCACAGCGGACCTGCCCGAGAGAATCCGCCAGCCGCCGCACCGCGTCGCTCTCCGGTTCGTCCAGGTAGAACTTGGCGATGTACGAAGAGTCGAAGTAACTCACGGCGCCGACGCGCGTTCTCGGTCCTCGGACACGATGTCCGTACTGTCGGTCCCCCGGCCGAGCTTCCCTCTCAGGCGCGCGTATCCCGGCCGGAGCCGGCGCGCCCGGAAGGGGTTCGCTGGCCTGGCCTCCTCCACCGCCTCGAGCCGCACTAGCGGCTTCCCGCGTTCCGTCACGATGATCGCACCGAGCTCCACCGCCTTGCGCACCCAGGCGCCGGTCCGTTCATGCAGCTCGCGGATCGAGATGGTTTTCATGGCACCAATGTGACACATTGGGTCACCCTGCACAACCGGGATGCCCCCTCCGCGGCGTGACGTCCTATCCGCCTGCCGCCTGGATGCCCTTGATCTTGTCCTCTACCCGCCGCATGGTTGTTCCAGGTGCGCGCTGCGCTCGGTCGACCCTCATGGAGGAGGACCAGCCATGGCCGATGCCAGGGTGATGCGGCTCGCCGAGATCGAGAAGGTCCCGTTCGGCCCCGACGCCTTCTACCAGCTCCTCGTCGGCGACGACGCCGGCACCACGCCCGTGCGCGTCGGCATCCAGACGTCGCAGCCGGGCTATGCGGCCGGGATGCACTCGCATCCGTATCTGGAGGTCCTGCACGTGCTGGAGGGCACCGCGGAGGCCTGGCTCGAGGGGCAGGAAGACCGGCCGGTGCGCCTCGAGGTCGGCGATACCATCGCCCTGCCACCCGACGTGCCGCACACCTTTCGCGTCGTGGGCGCTCAGGTCTTGCGGCTCATCGGCATCCATGCCTCGCCGCGGCGCGTGGTGAGCTACCGCGACGGCCGGCGCACCGACCAGGGGTATCCGGTGGTCTGAGATACCGGTCACGGGCCGTCGTTGATCGCCGCCCGGTGCTCCAGGTCGCCGAGGATATCCTCGATCTGGAACGTAGTCATGCACGGCGAGCAGGAAGCCGCTTCGCCAGCGTGTC
>JAICGY010000339.1 GCA_025922915.1 Candidatus Methylomirabilota bacterium
GAGTTCATATCGACGGCAAGGTTTGGCACCTCGATGTCGGCTCATCGCATCCTGGGGCTGGAGCAGGTCCCAAGGGTTGGGCTGTTCGCCCATTAAAGCGGTACGTGAGCTGGGTTTAGAACGTCGTGAGACAGTTCGGTCCCTATCTGTCGCGGGCGGAGGAGGTTTGACGGGAGCTGCCCCTAGTACGAGAGGACCGGGGTGGACGGACCTCTAGTGTGCGAGCTGTTCCGCCAGGAGCACCGCTCGGTAGCTATGTCCGGCAGGGATAAGCGCTGAAGGCATCTAAGCGCGAAACCCGCCTGAAGATGAGACCTCCCGGGGCGTAAGCCCCCTGAAGGGCCCTGGTAGATGACCAGGTTGATAGGCCGGAGGTGTAAGCGCGGTGACGCGTTCAGCTGACCGGTACTAATCGCCCGTGCGGCTTGACCACGTTGCACTCATTCATCGTTCGGAGAGGATGCGCGCCTGCGCGACGCTCGAGATTTCCGTAGGAGGTTGACCGGCGCCATCGCCGCTTCCCTGAGGGCGGCGATGGCGCCGGAGCGACTTCCCGGTGGCGATTCCGGAGGGGCCACACCCGTTCCCATCCCGAACACGGAAGTTAAGCCCTCCAGGGCCGATGGTACTGCGCTGGTAACGGCGTGGGAGAGTAGGTCGCTGCCGGGGTAATTCACGACGCGCCCGGGACGAGAGTCCCGGGCGCGCGTGCGTTCAGCCGACGAACGCCGTCCACAGGGTCAGCGCGAACGCGATCACGGTCAGCACGATGGCGGCGAGCGCCAGGAGCTGATCGCGGCCGCGCTCGGCCTGCCTCTCCGCGAACGAGAGCGCCCACGCCGCGATGAACCCGCCCACGAAGCCGCCGGCGTGCGCCCAGTTGTCGATCGAGGTCCCGGGCAGCAGGCCGAAGACGAAGAGGATCAGCGCGAACTGGCCGTACTGCCTCAGGATCAGCGATCCGAACGTCCCGCCCCGCCGGTAGCCGTAGGCGACGAGGGCCCCCAGCAGCCCGAAGATCGACCCGGAGGCCCCGACCGTCAGCCAGTGGCCGACGAGCGTGGACAGCACGAACCCGGCCGCGCCCGCCGCCGTGAAGATGACGACGAGACGGGCGGGGCCGTAGACCTCCTCGACGGCGGGTCCCAGCTGCCGGATCCACAGCAGGTTGAACAGGATGTGGAGCACGCCCCCGTGGAGATAGATCGCCGTGATCAGCGTCCACCACCGCCCCGCGTCCACGGCATAGGCACCCGTCGCGCCGAGCGCGACCAGGGCGGGGCCGCTCGGGGAGAACAGGCTGAAGAGCCCGCGCGGCCGGAGCGCCGCCGCCGGGTCGATCACGAGGCTCGCCACGTACATCAGCACGCAGGTGATCGTCACGAGGTCGGTGAAGGAGCGCCGGAAGAGCCCCCGCAGTGGCCCGGCGAATCCCCAGAGCCCGGGGCGGCGGCGGCCGCACACCAGGCACACCGGCGCGTCGGCATTCGTGAGACGCCCGCACGACGGGCAGAGGATCGCGCCCGAGGTCTTACGGAACATCGTCGTCTCTCCAGGGGTCGCGATCGACGGCCGGGCCGGGGATGCGATACCGCTCGTCCAGCCAGCGCCCGAGGTCCAGCAGCCGGCATTCCACCGAGCAGAACGGGCGCTGAGGGTTCCCGGACCAGGGAGTGCGCCGATTGCAGCCCGGGCACGTCACGTCCGCCTCCCGCGGCCGGCGCGACGTGGACGGCTCGGACCTCGTGGTCGCCATGAGTCGCATCCTACCCCGCCTCGGTAAAATCGCACGGACTCAATGACTTCCATGCCGCTTGCGAAAACTTTCTCGTTGACTGCTCACGACGCGTCGCGTAATTTGTCCCGTCGGGGTCCCGCAGCAGCGCCTCGAGCCCCGCCAGGAGACGTGAGCCGATGACCTCGATGCAGCCCACCCGCGCCCGGGCGGCGTCCGCCGTCCTGATGGCGCTCCTCGCCCTGGGCGTTCTCCTCACCGCCGCGCCGGCGCTCGCCCAGACGGCACACCCCGGCGGTGGCGAGGCCAGCCTCCAGATCCCCGATCTCGACCAGGTGCGCCTCCTGGGCCTCGGCGGCCGCGCGCTGCTGGAGCTCGGGCTGGTCGTCTGCGTGTTCGGCCTGGGGTTCGGGCTCGTGATGTTCCGGCAGCTCAAGCGGCTGCCCGTCCACACCGCGATGCGCGACGTCTCCGAGCTCATCTACGAGACATGCAAGACCTACCTGGTCACCCAGGGCAAGTTCATCCTGGTCCTCGAGGCGTTGATCGCCCTCATCATCGTCCTGTACTTCGGCGTGCTCCTGCGCTTCGACGCGTCCCGCGTGAGCGTCATCCTCCTCTTCAGCCTCGTCGGCATCGCGGGCAGCTACGGCGTGGCCTGGTTCGGGATCCGGATCAACACGTTCGCGAACTCCCGGACCGCGTTCGCCAGCCTGCGGGGCGAGCCGTTCCCGCTCCACGCGATCCCGCTGAAGGCCGGCATGTCGATCGGGATGCTCCTGATCAGCGTCGAGCTGTTCCTGATGCTCTGCATCCTGCTCTTCGTCCCCGGCGACTACGCCGGGCCGTGCTTCATCGGGTTCGCGATCGGGGAATCGCTCGGCGCCGCCGCCCTCCGCATCGCGGGCGGCATCTTCACGAAGATCGCCGATATCGGATCGGACCTGATGAAGATCGTCTTCAACATCAAGGAGGACGACGCCCGCAATCCCGGCGTCATCGCGGACTGCACGGGCGACAATGCCGGGGACTCCGTGGGACCGAGCGCCGACGGCTTCGAGACGTACGGGGTGACCGGCGTCGCCCTCATCTCGTTCATCCTCCTCGCCGTCACGGAGCCGGCCGTGCAGGTCCAGCTGCTCGTCTGGATCTTCATGATGCGCGTGCTCATGGTGGTGGCCAGCGGCACCTCCTACCTGATCAACGCCGGACTGAGCCGGCGCCGGTACGCCGGGGCCAGCCGCATGAACTTCGAGACCCCCCTCACCAGCCTCGTCTGGATCACTTCCGTCGTCTCGGTGGTGCTGACGTACGTGGCGTCGTGGGCCCTCATCGCCGATCTCGGCGACGGCTCGCTCTGGTGGAAGCTGTCGACGGTCATCACGTGCGGGACGCTGGCCGGGGCCATCATCCCCGAGCTGGTGAAGCTGTTCACGTCCACGGAGTCCGAGCACGTCCGCGAGGTCGTGATCTCGTCGCGAGAGGGCGGGGCCTCCCTCAACATCCTGTCCGGGATGGTGGCGGGGAACTTCAGCGCCTACTGGCTGGGGATCGTGGTCGCCCTCCTCATGGGCGTGGCGTGGTGGATCAGCACGGCCGGGCTCGACGGACTGATGGTGGCCCCCGCGGTCTTCGCGTTCGGGCTGGTCGCGTTCGGCTTCCTGGGGATGGGGCCCGTCACGATCGCCGTCGACTCGTACGGCCCGGTGACGGACAACGCGCAGTCCGTGTTCGAGCTCTCGGTGATCGAGCAGGTGCCCGGCGTGCGCGAGGCGATCGCCCGGGAGCACGGGTTCGCGGTCGACTTCGAGACGGCGAAGCACCTGCTCGAGGAGAACGACGGCGCCGGCAACACGTTCAAGGCGACGGCCAAGCCGGTCCTGATCGGCACCGCGGTCGTGGGGGCGACGACGATGATCTTCTCGATCATCATGGTCCTCACCGCCGGCCTGACGCAGAACCTGGACAGGCTGTCGATCCTGCATCCCCCCTTCCTCCTCGGGCTGCTGGCGGGAGGGGCGATGATCTACTGGTTCACCGGGGCGTCGATCCAGGCCGTGACGACGGGTGCGTACCGCGCCGTCGAGTTCATCAAGGCGAACATCCGCCTCGAAGGCGCCACCAAGGCCTCCGTGGCCGACAGCAAGCGCGTGGTCGAGATCTGCACGCAGTACGCGCAGCGGGGGATGTTCAACATCTTCCTGACCGTGTTCTTCTCCACGCTGGCCTTCGCGTTCTTCGAGCCCTACTTCTTCATCGGGTACCTGATCTCCATCGCGCTCTTCGGCCTGTTCCAGGCGGTGTTCATGGCCAACGCCGGCGGCGCCTGGGACAACGCGAAGAAGGTGGTCGAGGTCGATCTCAAGGAGAAGGGGACGGCGCTCCACGCCGCGACCGTCGTCGGCGACACCGTGGGCGATCCGTTCAAGGACACCTCGTCGGTCGCGATGAACCCGGTCATCAAGTTCACGACGCTCTTCGGCCTGCTCGCCGTCGAGCTCGCGATCGAGATGTCGAGGGAGGCTACGCTGCTCCTGGCCGGGCTCTTCTTCGCCGGCTCCCTGGTCTTCGTGTGGCGC
>JAICGY010000340.1 GCA_025922915.1 Candidatus Methylomirabilota bacterium
AGGAAGATCTCGTCGTCCTCGACGATCAGGATGCGGTGCTTCATCGCGTCACACGACCTCCACCGTCTGCGCGGCCGGGGCGCGGGGCAGGACGAGGCGCACCGTCGTCCCCCGCCCCGGCGCGCTGTCGATCTCGATCTCGCCGCCGTGCAGGTCCATCAGCTTCTTGACGATGGCCATGCCGAGGCCGGTTCCCGTCGGCTTGGTGGTGTAGAAGGGCAGGAAGATCCGCTCCCGGTGCTCGGGCGCGATGCCGACGCCATTGTCACGCACCTCGACCACCGCCGCCGCGCCGCGCGGGTAGAGGCGGACCTCCACGCGCCCGTCCGGTCCCCGCTCGGTGGCGTCGAGCGCGTTCTGGACCACGTTGGTGACCGCCTGGCGCAGCCGCTGGCCGTCGACGGGGGCCACCAGCGGCTCGTCCAGCCCCCGCGCCGTGACCCTCACGCCGCGCTGCCGCCCGTCGGCGGCGAAGGTCTCGACGACGGGGGCCACGATGCGGCCCAGCGGGTACGGCTGGCAGTCGAGGCGCGTCTCGCGCGCATAGTCGAGCAGGTCGGCGATGATCGTCTCGATCTCCGCGATGCCGGACAGCACCGACTGCGTCATCTCCTGGGAGATCCGCGGGTCGTCGGCCGCGCCCGAGGACAGGAGGGTCGTCGCCATCTTGATGCCGCCCAGCGGATTGCGGATCTCGTGAGCGACCCCGGCCGCCATCTCGCCCAGGGAGGCGAGCTTCTCGCGCTGGATCAGCCGCTGCTGGGTGGCGACGAGCTCGGTCAGGTCGCGCAGGACGCCCACGGTGCCGAGCACCCGGCGCTGCCCGTCGAACACGCACGCGATCGCGAGGTGGGCGGGGAAGGTCCGGCCGGTGCGCGTCAGCCCCGACACGGCGCCGCGCCACGCGCGCCCCTCGGCGACCGCGCGCTGGATCGCCGCGCCCCCCCGGCGCCGGTCGGCCTCGTCGAGCAGGTCGACGTACGTCAGCGTCCCCGCCGCCCCCGCCGAGCAGTCGAGCAGCCGCTGGCCGGCCGGGTTCAGCGTGATGACGCGCCCGGCGGGGTCGGTCGTGACGATGCAGTCGTCCACCGACTCGACGACAGAGGCCAGCAGCCGCTCGCTCTCGCGCAGCGAGCGCTGCATCGCCTGGAACGACTCGACGAGCGCCTGGGCCTCGCCCTTGGAGATCGTGAAGCGGTCCTCGATGATGTAGCGGGCGGCCGCGCCGCCGAGGGAGGCGGCGAGGACGCGCTCCAGCCGGATGCGCAGCTCGAGCAGGTCCGGCAGGGTCAGCTCGCGCGGCGGCTTGCCGTCCAGGAGCGTGGCGAGGACGGCATCGGCCTCCTCCTCGGGGACGTACAGGTGCAGCAGCCGCTCGATCTCGGGCACGGAGAGGATCGCGGGGACGCGCGCCGGCTCCGTCTCCGCCACGCCGACGAACGCGGCCGCCTGGCTCCGCTCCTCCGCGTCCTGCTCGGTCAGGACCGAGACGACCAGGTAGGCCGCGACGTTGAGCAGCAGGGACCAGAAGACGCCGTGGGTCAGCGGGTCGAGGCCGTCGACGCCCAGCAGCGCGGTCGGCCGCAGGGCGGCCAGCCCGAACGGACCCGCCTCCAGCAGGGAGGCGGGCAGGATCGCGTCCTTCACGAGGTTCGGCACGATCAGCGTGTAGAACCAGGCCAGGAACCCGAGGGAGATGCCCGCGCACGCGCCCTTGCGGCTGCCGCGGCGCCAGTAGAGGCCGAGGAAGAGCGCGGGCGCGCACTGCGAGACGGCGAGGAACGACAGGAGCCCCATCTCGACGAGCAGGTAGGTGTCCTCCACGCGCGCCCACAGGTAGCCGAGCAGCAGCACGACCAGCACCCCGAGCCGCGTGGAGCTGAGGCTCGCCCAGTACACCTCCTCGACGCGGCGGCCGCGCAGGATGAAGGGCAGCACGATGTCGTTCGAGATCATCTTGCTGAGCGCCAGCGAGTCCACCACGATCATCGCCGTCGCCGCCGAGAACCCCCCGAGGAACACGATGACGGCCACCGTGAACGCGTCGGTCCGGAGCGGGAGCGCCAGGATGAAGCTGTCCGCCGTCCCCGGCGCGCCGGACAGCAGCAGGAGCCCGCCGAGGGCGATGGGCAGCACGAACACGTTCATGGCGAGGAGGTAGAGCGGGAAGGCCCAGGCCGCGGTGCGGACGTCGCGCTCGCGCGGGTTCTGCACGACGAGCACGTGGAACTGCCGGGGCAGCAGCATGACCGCGATCATCGAGATCAGGAGCATGGCCGCCCACCGCGCGTACGAGGCGGCGGGCGGCGTGCCGAGGGTGAGGAGCCCGGCCCAGCGGGGATCGTCGGCGATGCGGGTGAAGATGTCGGCGAAGCCGCCGAAGAGTCCCCAGGTGACGAACGCGCCGACGACGAGGAACGCCACCAGCTTGACGATCGACTCGACGGCGACGGCGGCCATGAGCCCGGTCTGCTCGCGCGTGAAGTCGAGGTTGCGGGCGCCGAAGAGGATGGCGAACAGGGCGAGGGTGCCCGCCACGAGCAGCGTGGGGTCGAAGCCGGAGAAGAGAGGGTCGCCCCGCATCATCATCCGGAACGACACCGACACCGCCTTCAGCTGCAGGGCGATGTAGGGGATCATGCCGACGACGACCAGGACCGCCACCAGCGTGCCGAGGCCGGCCGACTTGCCGTACCGGCTGCCGATGAAGTCCGAGATGGTCGTGATTCGCTGCTCCTTGGCCACCCGCACCAGCTTGCGGAGCACGGTGGGCCAGAGGAGGGCCACCAGCGCCGGCCCCAGGTAGATCGTGAGGAACTCGAGCCCGCGGGTGGCGGCCAGCCCGACCGACCCGTAGAACGTCCACGCCGTGCAGTAGACGGAGACCGCCAGCACGTAGGTGAGGGTGCGGAGCCGGGGCGTGATGCCACGGGCGAAGCGCTCGGCGACGGCGGCGATCAGGAAGAGGAAGGCGAGGTACGCGAGGAGGACGCCGGCGAGGGAGGTCTGCCAGGTCACGAGCCGTCCTCGCCGCCGCCCCCGGCGGCCCACGCGAGGACCCCGACGATCGCCGCCCAGACGGCGAAGAGGTAGAGCACGAGGGCGGGCACGCCGGCCACCAGAATCGGGCGATTGGCCGCGGTGAGGAGCGGCCAGACGAGGAGCGCGGTGAACAGGAGGAAGCAGGCCGGGAGGAGCTCCCGGGCCCTGCGCGCTCCGTTGCGCCGGCGGCCCACGGCCGGCGCCCCGTCAGGACAGCCGCGCCCGCTTCTTGCGTGCGACGCCGGTCCGCACCGCCGCCTCCGCCACCGCCGCCGACACCGCCGGGACCAGCCGGCTGTCGAACATGGAGGGGGTGATGTACTCCTCGCTCAGCTCGGCCTTCCCCACCATCCCGGCGATGGCGGCCGCCGCCGCCAGCTTCATCTCGTCGTTGACCCGGCGCGCCCGCACGTCGAGCAGGCCCCGGAAGAAGCCCGGGAAGCAGCAGGAGTTGTTGATCTGGTTCGGGTAGTCCGAGCGCCCGGTCGCCATCACGCGCACGTAGGCCGCCGCCTCTTCGGGCAGGATCTCGGGAACGGGGTTGGCCATCGCGAAGACGATGGCGTCCCGGTTCATCGCCTTGATGTCCTTCAGCGAGACCACGCCCGGCCCCGAGAGGCCGATGTAGATGTCCGCCCCGGCCAGCGCGTCGCCCGCGGTGCCGCGGACCCGCGTGGGATTGGTATGCTGGGCGAACCATTCCTTCATGGAGTTCATGTTCTCCTTGCGGCCCTTGTAGATCGCGCCCGCCCGGTCGCACCCGACGATGTGGCGCGCCCCCGCCTTCATCAGGAGCTTGGCCGTCGCGATGCCGGAGGCGCCGGCGCCGGTGAACACGATCCGCGCGTCAGGCAGCCGCTTCTTCACGAGCTTCAGCGCGTTCATGAGCGCGGCCAGCACGACGACGGCGGTGCCGTGCTGGTCGTCGTGGAAGACGGGGATGTCGAGGTCGCGCTGCAGCCGCGCCTCGATCTCGAAGCAGCGGGGCGCGGAGATGTCCTCGAGGTTGATGCCGCCGAACACGGGCGCGATCGCCTTGACGATGGTGACGATCTCGTCGACGTCCTTGGTGGCCAGGCAGATCGGGAACGCGTCGACCCCCGCGAACTCCTTGAAGATGAGCGCCTTGCCTTCCATGACGGGCTGGGCGCCGTTCGGGCCGATGTCCCCGAGGCCGAGGACGGCGGTGCCGTCGCTGACGACGGCCACGGTGTTCTGCTTGATGGTGAGGGTGTAGGCC
>JAICGY010000341.1 GCA_025922915.1 Candidatus Methylomirabilota bacterium
AGCCGGCGCAGCGAGGCCATGTAGTCGGCGAGGTCGCCGTCGCCGGCCGGGATGACGGTCGTGGAGCCCCCGAGCACGACGTCGCCGGTGAAGAGCGCCTTCTCCTCCGGGAGGTAGTAACAGAGATGATCGGACGCGTGGCCCGGGGTGTGGACGGGCTCGAGTGTCACGCCCTCCCCCGGCACGGCCTGCCCGTCGCGCAGGTCCTCGACGTCGGCGGGCAGGTCGGCGTCCCGGTGGACCATCTTGGCGACGCGCAGCCCGCGCCACCGGCGGCGGAGCTGCTCGACGCCGCCCAGGTGATCACGGTGCCGGTGGGTCAGGAGCACCCGCGAGGGCTGCGACCAGCCCCGCTCGGCCAGATACGTCTCGAGCAGGGGCAGGTAGTCCGCCACGCCGGCGCCCGTGTCGATCAGGATGGGGTCGCGGAGCCCGACCAGGTACGTGTTGGTGCCGGGCCCGGTCATCATCCCGGGGTTGAGCCCGAGGACGCGGCCGACGAGCGGGCTCGGCGTCGCCGTGCGCGGGAAGTCCCGCAGGCCCCACGGCGCCGGCGGTCCCCCTTGGGTCATCGTGACCTCCGCGCCGTGTCCCCGTCCACGCCGCCATGTTCTCACAAGGCGTCGCGCCGGCGGCCGCTCAGACGCCCAGATACCGGTGCTGGATGTCCTCGCGCGCGCGGAGCTCCGCCGAGGGGCCGCTCCACACCACCCGGCCCTTCTCGAGCACGTAGTGGACGTCCGCCAGACGGGTGAGGGCGTCGACGTGCTTGTCGATGAGGAGGATCGAGAGCCCGTCCGCCTTCAGTCGCTCGAGACAGGCCCAGATCTCGGCGCGGACGAGGGGGGCCAGCCCCTCGGTGGCCTCGTCCAGGACGAGCAGCCGGGGATTGGTCATCAGCGCGCGACCGATGGCCACCATCTGCTGCTCGCCGCCCGAGAGCGTCGCCGCCATGGCGCGAGCGCGCGCGGCGAGCTGGGGGAACAGCGCGAACACCTTCTCGGCCGTCCAGGGGGCCCCCACCCGCCGGCGGTTGGCGGCGGTGGCCACGAGGTTCTCGTGCACCGTCAGGTTCGGGAACACCTGGCGGCCCTCGGGCACGAGGCCCAGCCCGGTCCGGGCGACCCGGTGGGGCGCGAGGCCGTGCAGCGGACGACCGTCGAGCTCGATGCGGCCGGCGCGCAGCGGAAGCAGCCCCATGATCGCCCGCACGGTCGTGGTCTTGCCCATGCCGTTGCGGCCCAGGAGTGTGACCACCTGGCCGGCGCCGACGCGCAGGCTCACGCCGAAGAGCACCTGGCTCACGCCGTAGGCGGCCTCGATCCCGTGGAGCGTGAGCAGGCTACGAGGCCTCCCCGAGATAGGCCCGCCGCACCTCCGCGCTGGCGCGGATCGTCTCGGGCGACCCCACGGCGATCACCCGCCCGTAGACCATCACGGCGATCCGGTCGGCGAGCGCGAACACCGCGTCCATGTCGTGCTCGACGAGGACGATCGTGTGGGCGCGCTTCAGCGTGCCGAGGAGGCGGATCATCTGCTGCGATTCCTCGGCGCCCATGCCGGCCATGGGCTCGTCGAGCAGGAGCAGGCGCGGGCGGGTCGCGAGCGCCATCGCGATCTCGAGCTGCCGCTGCTCGCCGTGGGCCAGCACCCCGGCGACCACGTCGGCCCGCATCCCGAGCCCCACCTGCTCGAGGACGAGGCGAGCGGGCTCGCGCAGCGCCCGGTCCGCCCCGGCCGGGCGCCAGAAGCGGAACGAGTGGCCGGCGTGCGCCTGCACGGCGAGCGCGACGTTGTCGAGGGCGGGGAAGTCCCGGAACACGCTGGTGATCTGGAAGGAGCGGGCGAGTCCCCGCGCGGAGCGGGCCGGGGCATCCAGCCGCGTGACGTCCTCGCCGGCGAAGCGGATCACGCCGGCGTCCGGTCGCAGGTCCCCCGAGAGCTGGGCGATGAGCGTCGTCTTCCCGGCGCCGTTGGGCCCGATCACGGCGAGCGTCTCCCCCTCGCCGGCGTCGAGGTCCACGTCGTCGGTGGCGACGAGCCCGCCGAACCGCTTGCGAAGGCCCCGGACCTCGAGGAGGGGATCAGCCACGGCCGAGGGATCCGCCGGACACCGCGCCCCAGAGCCCGCGGCGCGCGTACAGCACGACGAGGATCAGCAGCGGTCCCAGGATGATCTGCCAGTGCACCGTCCACGCCGACAGGACGTTCTCCAGCAGCAGGAAGGCGACGGCCCCGGCGACGGGACCGACGAACGTCCCCATGCCGCCCAGGATGACCATCACCATGATGTCGCCCGAGCGCGTCCAGTGCATGAAGCCGGGCGTGACGTACTCCGTCTGGTTGGCGAGCAGCGCGCCGGCCAGCCCGCACACCGCCCCCGCCATGACGAACGCCGCCAGCCGGTAGCGGAAGGGCGAGAAGCCGATGGCGCGCGCGCGCGCCTCGTTGGACCGGGCGGCGCGGACGACCATCCCGAACCGGGCGTGGATCACCCGGTGCCCGAGGGCGAGGACGGCGAGGAGGAGGGCGAGCACCACGTAGTAGAAGACGTAGGGGTCGGCGAGGTCGACGGGGCCGCCGAAGCGGCTGCGCCGCGCCAGCCGCATGCCGTCGTCGCCGCCCCACGCCTCGATGGAGATCCCGAGGTAGTAGAGCATCTGCGCGAACGCCAGCGTGATCATGATGAAGTACACGCCGCTCGTGCGCAGCGAGATGGCGCCGATGACGAGCGCGGCGAGCGCCGAGACCCCCATCGCCAGCGGCCACTGCAGCCAGCCGCTGTGGACGCCGTGGAGGGCGGGCACCGCCACCGCGTAGGCGCCGATCCCGAGATAGGCGGCGTGGCCGAAGGACACCATGCCGCCGTACCCGAGGATCAGGTCGAGGCTGACGGCGGCGATGGCGAAGATCATGACGCGCCGGACGAGGTCGAGGTAGAACGGCTCCTGCAGGGCCGCCGCCACGACGGGCACCGCGGCGAGGGCGGCGGCGCCGGCGACGGCGGTCACGGCGCGGACGCGCGAGGCCATGCCGTCAGCCGCGCACGGCCGGGAAGAGCCCCTGCGGACGGAAGTAGAGCACGGCCGCCATCAGGATGTAGATCAGCATCGAGGCGAGCGCGGGCCCCGCGCTGTCCGCGGCCGGCGGCGAGAGCACGGTGGCCAGCATGGGCTTCAGGAACGCCCGCCCCAGCGTGTCCACCATCCCGACGACGATGGCGCCCACGACGGCGCCACGGATCGAGCCGATGCCGCCGATGACGATCACCACGAAGACGAGGATCAGGATCTCCTCGCCCATCCCGGGCTGGACGGTGTAGATCGGGCCCGCCATGAGGCCGCCGAGGCCGGCGAGGGCGGCCCCCACGCCGAAGACGACGGTGTAGAGGAGCCGGACGTTGACGCCGAGCGCGGCGACCATCGTCCGGTTGCTGGCGCCGGCGCGGACGAGCATGCCGACCCGCGTGCGGCTCACGACGAGCGCCAGCCCGAGCGCCACCGCCAGCCCCACGAGGATGATGGTGGCCCGGTACACCGGATAGCGGATGCCCGGCAGGATCTCGACGAAGCCGCCGAGCGCGGGCGGGACGGACGTGAAGAGCGCGGCCCGGCCCCAGACGATGCTCACCGCCTCGTTGAAGAACAGGATCAGGCCGAACGTGGCGAGCACCTGGTCGAGGTGGTCGCGCTCGTACAGCGAGCGGAGCGCGACCACCTCGACCAGCATGCCGACGACGAGCGTGGCCGGCAGCGCGAGCGCCACCGCCGCCAGGAACGAGCCCGACATCTCCAAAAAAGCGACGGACAGGTAGGCGCCGACCATGTAGAGCGAGCCGTGGGCCAGGTTGACCAGGTTCATGATGCCGAACACGAGCGTGAGGCCAGCGGCCATGAGGAAGAGCATCACGCCGAGCTGCAGGCCGTTGAGGCACTGCTCGACGACCAGGACGGCCGTCACGGCGCGGCCGCCCCCGGGGTCGGGCGGGCAAACGAAAGGGGCGCGGTGGCCGTCCCGCGCCCCTCGCCGGGCGTCACCCGGTGGCGCCCTACCACTTCATCGGGCATTCCTGGTGGTAGGCGTCCTGGTGGCTCTCGAAGACCGTCTTGACGACCGGCATCTTGTACTCGCCGGTCGTCGTCTTCGCGGCCTTGAGCAGGTAGAAGTTCTGGACGGGGAAGTGGTTGTGGTTGTACCGATACGGGCCGCGCGTGGACGGATAGTCCGCCTTCCGCATGGCCGCGATCATGCCCTTCTTGTTCGAGAGGTC
>JAICGY010000342.1 GCA_025922915.1 Candidatus Methylomirabilota bacterium
CGCAGGCTGTGCTCCTGGACGTTCTCCGGGTAGGTGCTGTGCATCAGCCCCCAGCGCCGGATGAACTTCATGCGCGCGAGGTACGCGAAGAAGTGACTCACGAGCCTTCCGGTCGGGCGTCGCGGTCGGCGAGGACCGTGCAGGCCGGGTGCGACCGGAGAAACGACGCCGGCACGTCGCCCGTGACGGGGCCGTCGAGGACGCGCGCGAGGATCTCCCGCTTGGCCGCGCCCGCTACGAGCAGCACCACCTCGCGAGCGGCCAGGATGGTGGCGACGCCCAGCGTGACCGCACGGTCCGAGACCGCGCCCTGGAGCACCTCGTCGGTCAGGATGTAGGCCACGGTGGCCTCGAGCAGGCGCACCGGGCGCGTGCGCGAGTCCGGCGCCGCCGGCGGCTCGTTGCTGGCGATGTGACCGTTCGGCCCCAGCCCCAGCATCACGAGGTCGAGGCCGCCGACCGCCGCGATGCGCGCCTCGTACGCCTCGCACATCGCCGCCGGGTCCGGCGCGTCCACCGCGAACGGGTGGCACCGGTCACGCGGCACGCCGGCCCAGGCCAGCAGCTCGGTGCGGATCTGACGCCAGAAGTAGCCGTCCGGCGGGGCCGGCGGACAGAGCTCGTCGACGGCGAAGACGCGCAGCCCCGAGAACTCGACCGGCGCCTCGGCCTGCAGCGCGGCCAGCCGCGCGTACATCCGGCGCGGCGTCCGGCCGGCCGGCACCGCCATGGCCAGCGTCGGGCGGCCTCGCACGCGGTCGCGGACGAGCGTGGCGGCAGCGTCGGCCAGCTGCCCGGCATCGGAGGCGACGACGAGGCGCATCGGGCGCGAGTGTAGCCGCATCGCCCGGGACGCCCAAGCGGCTCGAACGCCCGCCCGGCTGGTATCTTCGACCCCGACGGCGCTGCGCGCCGCGAGGAGCGATCATGGACAGCGTCTGGGGCGAGCTCACCCTCATCGCCATCGGCATCCTGCTCAACGGCTTCTTCTCCGGCTCGGAGATCGCCCTGGTGTCGGCGCGGATCAGCCGGCTGGCCCAGCTGCGGGAGACGGGCATCCGGGGCGCGGCGACGGCCATGCGCCTCAAGGAGATGCCGGACGTCTTCCTCGCCACGATCCAGATCGCGATCACGCTGGTCGGCACGATCTCCGCCGCGGTCGGCGGCGCCGCCGCCAGCCAGGCGCTCACGCCGCTCCTCGCCGAGCTCGGGCTCGGCGGGGCCGCCCAGCCGGTCGCGCTGGGGCTCGTCGTCGTGACCATCGCCTACGCCTCGCTCGTCGTCGGCGAGCTGGCCCCGAAGGCGTTCGCGCTGCGCCATCCCGAGCGGATCGCGTGCTTCGTGGCGCGGCCCATCCAGGCCCTGAGCCGGTTCTCGTCCGGGCTCGTGAGCATCCTCACGGTCTCCACCAACGCCGTCCTCGCCGTCCTCGGCGTGGGCCGGCACGCGGAGACGGTGTTCGTGACGGAGGAGGAGGTGCGGTACCTCGTCCGCGAGGGCGCGGCCAAGGGCATCTTCGAGAAGACGGAGGAGCAGCTGGTCCAGAACGCCTTCGAGTTCGCCGACACCACCGTGCGCGAGATCATGGTGCCCCGCGTCAACGTGCACGGCATCCCGGTGACGGCGCCCTTCGACGAGGCGCTGCGCCTGGCCGCGGAGATCAACCACTCGCGCATCCCGCTCTACCGTGACTCGATCGAGGACCCGGTCGGGGTGCTCCTGATGAAGGACCTCCTGCGGGCGGCGGCGCGGGCCGAGTCTCCGCCACTGACGGCGCTCGCGCGGCCGCCGCTGTTCGTGCCCGAGACGTCCAAGATCAGCATGGTGCTCGCCCAGTTCCAGCGCCACCGGCAGAACCTCGCGATGGTCGTCGACGAGTACGGCGCGGTCGTGGGCCTCGTCACCATCGAGGACATCCTCGAGGAGATCGTGGGGGACATCCGCGAGGAGGGAGAGACGGAGCCGCGGACCATCGTCCGGCTCGCCGACGGGGCCCTGGTCGTGGACGGGCTGGCGCCGGTGGAGGCCCTGCGCGACGCCGGGCTGCCCGTCGAGGAGTCCCGGGAGTACTCGACGGCGGCCGGCTTCGTCATCGCCGCCCTCGACGCCATCCCGATGGCGGGCGTGGCCGTGACGCGGAGCGGCTACCGGTGGACCGTGCTCGAGACGGACGGCCCCCGCCTGCGGAAGCTGAAGGTCGAGCGGGTCGAGCACCCATCAAGCGGACTTGATATCAACAACAAAGCTTGATATGTTCCCGCCATGGCCGGGAAGGACGTCGAGCGTGCGGCCCGCCTCTTCCACGCCCTGGCGGACGAGACGCGGCTGAGGGTCCTGGGGCTCCTGCGGGGCGGCGAGGAGTGCGTCTGCAACCTCACCGACGTGCTGGAGACCGGCCAGTCGCGCCTGTCGTTCCACCTGAAGACCCTGAAGGACAGCGGCCTCGTCAGCGACCGTCGCCAGGGTCGCTGGATCTACTACGCTCTCAACGCGGCGGCGCTCGAGGAGGCCGAGCGGCTTCTCGCCGGGCTCCGGCGGCCGGAAGGCAGGAGGGGGACATGAACGAGCAGGAGGTCAAGCGGGCGGTCGGCGAGAAGTACCGGCAGGCGGCGCTCCGCGTCGTGAGCGGGAGCGGCGGTTGCTGCGAGAGCCGGGCCCCGAGCGGCTGCGACCCCATCACCGGCAACCTCTACGACGCCGAGGAACGCGGCGCCCTGCCGGCCGAGGCCCTCGCCGCCTCGCTCGGCTGCGGGAACCCCACGGCGCTGGCGGAGCTGCGGCCCGGGGAGGTCGTGCTCGACCTCGGGTCGGGGGGCGGCATCGACGTCCTGCTGTCCGCCCGGCGCGTCGGCCCCGGCGGCAAGGCGTACGGCCTGGACATGACGGACGAGATGCTGGCCCTTGCGCGCGAGAACCAGCGGAAGGCCGGCGTCGAGAACTGCGAGTTCCTCCGCGGCGAGATCGAGAACGTGCCGCTGCCGGACGCGAGCGTCGACGTCGTCGTCTCCAACTGCGTCATCAACCTGTCCCCGGACAAGGACCAGGTGCTCCGGGAGGCGTTCCGCGTGCTGCGGCCGGGCGGAAGGTTCGCGGTGTCCGACGTCGTCGTGCGCGGGGAGGTGCCGGCGGCCATCCGGAAGAGCGTCGAGCTCTGGATCGGGTGCGTGGCGGGCGCGCTGGAGGAAGGCGAGTACCGCGACAAGCTGGCGAAGGCCGGGTTCGAGGCGATCGACGTGGAGCCGACGCGGGTGTACCGCGCCGAGGACGCGCGCGCCTTCCTGGCCGAGGCCGGCCTGGACGTGGACGCGATCGCGCCCGTCGTCGACGGGCGGTTCGTCAGCGCGTTCGTCCGGGCCCGCAAGCCGGCGGCGGCGCCGGCCGCCCGGTGAGCGCGGTCGTGCCGAGGGCGACGGCGGCGCGGGCGGCGACGCCGGCGGACGCCGCCGCGATCGCGCGGATCTACAACCAGGGGATCGAGGAGCGGATCGCGACGTTCGAGACCGAGCCGCGGACGCCGGCCCAGATCGAGGCGATGCTGCGCGAGCGCGGCGACCGGTGGCCGATGGTGGTCGCCGAGCGTGACGGCGCGGTGGTCGCCTGGGCCGGCACCGGCCCGTACCGCGGGCGGCCATGCTACGAGGGCGTCGGCGAGTTCTCGGTCTACGTCGACCGGGGGGCGCGGGGGACGGGCGCCGGGCGGGCGGCGCTCGCGGCGCTGGTGGAGGCGTGCGAGCGGCGCGGGCTCTGGAAGCTGGTCTCGCGCATCTTCCCCGAGAACGTGGCGAGCCGCGCGCTGTGCGCGCGCACGGGGTTCCGGGAGGTCGGCGTGTACCGCCGCCACGGCAAGCTCGAGGGCGCGTGGCGCGACTGCGTCATCGTGGAGCGGCTGATCGGCGAGGCCGCCGAGCAGGCGTGACGCCCCCGCGCGTCACCGTCGCCGCCCCTCGCCCCTGAGCGCCCGCGCCTCGGGAGTGCGGTGGAGCCAGCCGACCGACGCGACCGCCAGCAGCCCGGCCGCGCCGAGGCTCACGAAGGCCAGGCCCCACGCCCCCGCCCCGCCGGCCGCGCCTCCGCGCAGATCCAGGATGGCGCCGAAGACGAGCGGCGCGAGGGCGCCCGCCCCGTATCCCGTCAGCGAGCGCAGCGCCAGGGCCGCGCCCCGGTACGCCGGCTCGACGACCTCCGTGATGGCCGTCGAGTAGATCGGCGAGTCGCCGAGGGCCGTGAAGCCGTAGACGA
>JAICGY010000343.1 GCA_025922915.1 Candidatus Methylomirabilota bacterium
CGCCTTCAACTACGCCTACAAGCTCTACGAGACGCCCGAGTGGCGCGAGCTGTTCGGCCCCTTCAACCGCCCCTACCGGGACCGGTACCGCCCGGTGCCGTTCGACCGGAACTACGTGCGCCACATCGAGGGCTGGTACGCCCAGAAGCACCCGGACGAGGACTTCGCCGAGACCTTCGCCGTCTGGCTCACGCCCGGCTCGCGCTGGCGCGTGCGCTACAAAGGCTGGCCGGCGATCAAGAAGCTCCGCTACGTCGACCGCATGGCGCACACCCTCGGCCCCACCGAGCCGCCGGTCCGGCTCGCCTCCACGGACATCACCGTGGAGGAGATGGAGATGACGGTCGAGGAGTTCTTCCGCGCCAACCAGCCGGAGCGGACCCCGGTCGAGGTGGCGCTCGAGACGGATCTGCCCGACCTCTTCGTGCGCCGGGGGCGCCGCCGGGTCAACCTCCGTCCGGCCGCCGAGTTCGTCCGCGAGCACGGCGCCACGCTCATCAACAAGATCGAGTACTGGACGGGGGTGCGCCGGCCCGTCGTGCGCGCCCTCGTGGATGCGATCGAGGAGTCGGCCCAGCGCCTCGAGCTGCACGTCGACACCCGCACGGAGGCGCAGACGCTCGTCGAGCTCACCAGCTACGCCACCACCCTGAGCATGAACTACCTGACGCGGGGCCGGTTCGTGCCGGTGGCCCGGCCGCGGCGGCGGCCGGCCCTCGGCGGGGACGGCGCGGCCCCGAAGGAGGCGCATGGCGCGACTGCGGATCGCGATCGCTCACGACGGTGACACCCCCGCCGGCGGGGGGCGGAGCCGGGGCAGCCGCAAGACGGACGTGCAGGAGATCGCCCACGTGCTGAAGCGCGCGGGCCATCACGTGACGCGGGTCACCGTCGACGGCACGCGCCGCTCGCTGCAGCGCCTGTCCCGCCTCAAGGCGGACCTCGTCTTCAATCTCGTCGAGACGTTCGGCAGCGACGATACCAAGGAGCCCCACGTCGCCGCCTACTACGACCTGGTCGGGCTGCGCTACACCGGCTCCGGCCCGCGCGGCCTCGCCCTGGCGATGGACAAGGGCCTGGCCAAGAAGGTCCTCACCTTCCACGGCGTGCCGAGCCCCCGCTTCGCGACGGTCTGGCGCGGACGGCTGGACTGGGCGCACGACGTGCAGTTTCCGGTGATCGTCAAGCCGGTCCGCGAGGACGGCTCGATCGGCATCGGCTTCAGCGCGCTGGTCGGGTCGATCAAGGAGCTGATGGAGCGGATCGACGAGCTCCACGCCGACTTCGACCACCCGGTGCTCATCGAGGAGTACGTCGAGGGCCGGGAGATCTACGTCGGGGTCATCGGCAACGCCCGCGCCGAGGCCTTCCCGCTCGTCGAGCTCGACCTCTCGCACCTGCCCGCCGGCACGCCGCGCATCGCGGGCATCGAGGTGAAGTGGCAGGAGGGCAGCCGGGCCTACCGGGGCAGCCGCTTCCGCCACCCCGAGGATCTGGGCCCCGCGACCGTGACCGAGATCCAGCAGGTGGCCGTCACCGCGTTCCAGGCGCTCCAGCTCCGCGACTACGCGCGCTTCGACTTCCGGATCACGGAAGACAAGAAGATCTTCCTCATCGAGGCGAACCCGAACCCCTACCTGCACTCGGGGGCGGAGTTCATCAAGGGGGCCCGGGCCTCCGGCCGGAGCCACCCGCAGACCATCCTCGAGATCCTCGAGCACGCGCTGACCCGGTACGGCTTCTCCCACTGAGCGGGCGGCGCTCGCGCTCACCGCTCCGGCGGGTCCTGACCTCGCAGCTCCGTCCTCAGCAAACGTCGCACGTCGCGCACGCAGGCCACGAAAACCACCACGGCGCCCGGCCCGAGGATTAGGATCGTCAGCACGGTCATGACGTCCCAGGCGCTCACCCGCGTCTCCCGGCGGCGGTGCCGGCGGCGTAGCCGAGCAGCGAGGCGGGCAGCGCGAAGAACAGCGCGTACTCGCGGAGGATCGGGACGCCGCCCACCGTGGCCACGCGCGTCTCCAGCTCCGGCTCCGGCACGCCCCACAGGTGCAGGGCCAGGAAGAACGCCGACACGGCGCCGAGGCCGCCGAACGAGGACAGCGTCCCGGCGAGCGGCGTGCGGCGGCCGGGCAGGAAGAGGGCGGCGAACACCGGAACCAGCAGCGTCGCCGTCAGGATCGTCGCCATGAAGTTCCAGGCCTCCTTGATGCGCTCGAAGTAGAGGCCGATGACGACGCAGGCCGCCGCCGAGAGCACGATGGCCACGCGCGTGCCGCGGATGAGGCCCTTGTCGCCGATGGCGGGCGCGGCGACCGGCCGGTAGACGTCGTAGACGAGGTTGCCGGCGGCGATCAGCAGGTAGGAGTCGATCGTCGACATCGCCGTCGCGAGGCAGCCGCCGAGGAAGAACCCGGACAGCCCGATCGGCAGGTACCCCGGCACGAGCCGGATCAGCACCTGGTCGCGCGGCGTGTCGGCGGGCAGGACGCCCGTCGCCATCATGGCCCCGCCGGCCATGCCGATGCCCATGGTCGCCCAGTCGTAGGCCGCCCAGAGCACGACGCCCCACAGGAACGCCCGCCGCACGGCGGCGGCGTCGCGCGCCGCCACGATGCGCTGGTAGAAGAGCGGCTCGACGAGCACGCTGAGGGCCGTCGCCGCGTAGGCGATCGTGTAGAGGGGCGGCGCGGCGCCGAGGGGATCCAGGGCCTCCGGGCCGAGGGCCTGCGCGATGCCGTCCAGCCCGCCCACCGCCTGGAGGACGAACGGCAAAGCGATCGCGAGGGACACGCACATGATCACGAACTGCACGGTGTCCGTCAGCGTGTCGGCCCAGAACCCGCCCATGGCCACGTAGGCGACCGAGAGCGCGGCGCCCGCGGTGGCGCCGACCCACAGCGGCGTCCCGAACAGCACCTCGGTCATGGCGGCGAGGCCCATGATGGCCAGGACGGGCAGCGAGTAGAGGAAGGAGGCGATGGCCCCCGCCACCTGCGTGGGCCGGCCGTAGTGCACGGCGAGCAGGTCGGGGATGGAGACGACCTGGACGCGCCGCAGCCGGCCGGCGATCAGGAAGGCGGCCAGCACGAGCGCCAGGGTGTACGGCCGGCCGTAGGTGAACCAGACGACGACGCCCTCGCGCGAGGCGTCGCCGCTGTCGCCGAAGAGCGCGTCCAGCCCGTAGTACGAAGACACGAGGCTGGTCACCAGAATGGGGACGGTGAGGGCCCGGCCCGCCACGAAGAAGTCCGCGAAGCCGCGGATGCGGCGGGCCACGAACCAGCCGACGCCGATCATGGCGAGCAGGTAGGCGGCTACGATCGCCAGGTCGACGGGATGGATCGTCACCGGCGACGGGCTCACGTGGCGCGCGCCGGCCCGTTGACGGCGGCGGCGCCGGCCGGCGGGTAGTCCAGCGTGCCGTCCAGCGCGGCGATCGCGTCGGGCGGGAACTCCGGCAGCCACATCGCCCCTTCCGCCCGCCAGGCCCGGACGCGGGCCTCGGCCTCCTCGGTGCGCGCCCGGTCGAGCCCGCCGTCCCGCGCGAGGTACGTCGTCGACGACGGGAAGGCGAAGCCCGTCCCGCTCGCCGCCACGATGTCCATGATCCGCAGCTGGATGTCCTCGCGAATGGCGAGGAACTCGCCGAAATCGGTCGTGTTCACGTAGGCGAAGATCTCCAGGTCGAGCGAGTAGGCGCCGAACCCCACGAAGCGGATGCGGGCGGGATCGCGCTCGACCCGTGGGTGCGCGTAGAGCATCTTGCGGATCTCGACCAGCACGTACCGCAGCTGGTCGGGCGTGGTCTCGTAGCGCAGGCCGATGACGGGCTTCAGCCAGATCCGGTCGCGGCGGGTGAAGTTCTCGAGCTGGATGGACGCGAACTCGGCGTTCGGGATCGACACCAGCGTCCGCTCGAGGGTGCGGACCCGGGTCGACCGGAGGCCGATCTCCTCGACGGTGCCGATCTTGTCGCCGAACCGGCAGAAGTCGCCGACGCGCACCGGCTGGTCCAGGAGGAGCGTGACCCCGCCGAAGAGGTTCTCCACCGTCTTCTGCGCGGCGAGCGCGACGGCCAGGCCGCCGATGCCCAGGCCGGCCAGGATCCCCGTGATGTTCACGCCCAGGTTCTGGAGGATCGCGATGACGGCGAGGCCGATCACGACCGCCTTGGCGGCCTTGCGCCCGGCCGGCACCAGGCCGAGGGCGCTGGTGCGGCCGCGCTCGACCAA
>JAICGY010000344.1 GCA_025922915.1 Candidatus Methylomirabilota bacterium
CGCCGGTAGGCCTCCGCGTGCGCCACGCCGGCGCGCTTGCCCGCCTCCAGCGCCCACTCGCGGAGCATCGGCTCGACCCACTCCCCGCTCCCGACCTGGGAGACGTGGGCGCGGAGGGCGGCGCACTTGACGTCCAGCGTGTCGCCGAGGTCCACCCAGGTGTCCGGCGGCACGGCGCCCGCGATGAGGACCTCCGTCACGTGGTGCGGCTCGAGCCCTTCCCCGAGCAGCTCCGGAAAGATCGCCCGCGTCTCCGCCGAGGGGAAAACGGCGTCGAGGGCGGCGCTGGCCGCCGCCCGGTGGTCGGGGTGGTTCAGGTACTCGTTGCCGTGCCAGCGGGCGGTCGGGTCGCCGCACACGACCACGTCCGGACGCACGCGCCGGATCACCCGCGTGAGGTCGCGGCGGAGCCCGACCGTGGGCTCCAGCACCCCGTCCTGGTAGCCGAGGAAGACGACGTCCCGCACGCCGAGGATCCGCGCCGCCTCCCGGCTCTCGCGCTCGCGGACGGGGACCAGCCCGTCGGGCAGCGGCGTGTGCTCGTTGGTGCCGGCGCCCCCCGTGGTGACGAGGCAGACGGCCACCTCCCGCCCCTCGCGCGTCCACCGGGCCACGCTGCCGGCCACCATGAACTCGCTGTCGTCGGGATGGGCGAAGATGCAGAGGATCCGGCGCAGCGACGCCGCCATCTCGTAGGGCGCCCGCCGCGGCTCCGCCTTGCTCACGGCGTCCGCCCCTCCGCGTCGAGCGCCCGCCGGGCCGCCGCGATCTCCTCGCGCACGGCGTCGGCGCCCGGGAAGACACGGGCGGCCTTGCCGTACCAGTACCGGGCGTTGTCCAGGTCGCCCTCGAGCGTGTGCACGATGCCGTGCAGCCAGGCGGCCAGCGTCGAGGTGTCGTCCTGGACGATGGCGTGCGCCGGCTGCCAGTCGCCGGCCTCCAGGTGCTCGAGCGCCCGCACGAGCGGGGCGTCCGTCCGATCTCTCGGGGACATCGCGCGTCAGAATACGCCCTCCCGGTGCCGCGCCGCATCCGGTATGCTACGAGCATGGTGACACGACGCACGCTGCTCGGATACGCGTGGGGCACGCTCGCGCTGGGTCTCGTCCGGCCGCGCTCGGTCGCGGCCCAGGCCCCCGGCCGTCCCGCCATCACCGTGCACAAGGACCCGACCTGAGGGTGCTGCGATGCGTGGGTGGGCCACCTGCGCGAGCACGGCTTCGACGTGAAGGTCCAGAACGTCGCCGACCTGCGCCCGGTCAGGGCCCGGCACGGCGTGCCGCGGGGCCTCGAGTCCTGCCACACCGGTCTCGTCGACGGCTACGTCGTCGAGGGCCACGTGCCGGCCGACGCCGTCAAGCGGCTGCTCCGCGAGCGCCCGGCCGTCGCCGGCCTCGCCGTGCCGGGCATGCCGGTCGGCTCGCCCGGCATGGAGGCGCCCGGCGTGCCGCCGCAGCGCTACAAGATCTTCACCTTCGACCGCACGGGCCGGACGAGCGTCTTCGAGACGCGCTGACGCCCGGACGCGGCCGCCGCGTCAGCCGCTCGCCAGCACGAAGTCGAAGTCGGCCTGCTTCCGCCCGTCGGCGTCCCGCACGCGCATCACCAGCTCCGGGCTGAAGATCCCGTCGCGCCGGTTCAGGGGCTCCTCCGGGAAGTAGAGCTGGGTCGTGAGGACGCGCCCCTCCGGCGCCTGCACCCGGACGTGGAAGTGACGGGTGCGGCCGGGATAGATGCCGGGCACGATCGTCTCCAGGCGGTACCGGCCCGCGTCGTCGGTGAACTGGTGGCCGCGGCACCGGTAGCCCTCGTTGTCGTAGTCGCCCCCGGCGTCCGCGTGCCAGACGTCGACCAGCGCCCGCGGCACCGGCGTGCAGTCCGTGCGCACGACCACGCCCTCCACGACGATCCGGGTGCCCGGCATGCCCGGCTCGAGGAGGGACGCGCGGCGGGGCGACTCCGGCTTGAAGTAGGGGCCCGCGGTCTGGCGCGGCGTCGGCGCGCTCGCCGCGCCACAGGCCGGCGTCGGCGGCCGCGTGCGCCCCTGGGCGCGGGCCAGCGACGGCGCGAGCACCAGCGCGGCCGGCCCGGCGACCGACACGCCCAGGAACCGGCGACGGGTGTGAGTGCGCTCGGGATCCTTCATCGGCGTGAACCTCCTTGCTGCCCGTACGGAGGTCTCCAGTAGACCACGAGGCACCGGCGGCCGCCGCCCCGGATCACTCGCGCCGGGCGAGCGGGCCGCGGAGCAGGTGGCCGGGCAGGGCGCCGGTCGGCTTGCCGTCGCGCAGGACCAGCTCGCCGTTCACGACGGTGGCGGCGAAGCCGCGGGCTCGCTGCACGAGACGGCGCGCGCCGGCCGGCAGGTCATTCACGACCTCCGGCATCTCGGGGCCCACGGTGTCGGGATCGAACACCACGAGGTCGGCCGCCATGCCCTCGCGGATCAGCCCGCGGTCGGCGAATCCCCAGGCGGTCGCCGGCTCGAAGCTCAGCATCCGCACCCCCTCCTCGAGGGTCAGCGCCTGCCTGGCCCGCACCCAGTGGCTCAGCACGTGGGTCTGGAGCGAGGCGTCCATGATCTGCGAGACGTGAGCCCCGGAGTCCGAGAACGTCACCACCGTCCGCGGGTGCTTCATGAGCTCGAGCGCGTGGTCCTGGTCCTCGTTGGCGATGGGCTGGAGGAAGAAGCGCTCGAGGTCGCGCTCGAGCGCGAGCTCGATCATGGCCTCCACCGGGTCGAGGCCGCGCTCCCGGGCGACGGCGGCGACGGAGCGGTGCGGCCCGTCCGGCGTGTCCATGACGAAGATCCACTCGTAGGAGCCGGCGCGCGGCTCCGCCCCGATGGCGCGGCGCTGGTCGCGCTCCCGGGCCGCCTCCACGAGCCGGCGGCGCAGCTCGGGATCGCGGAGCCGCCGGGCCTGCTCGGCCAGCGGCAGCGCGCGCAGATCCCTCCAGACCGGCAGCCGGTCGAACGGCAGGTTGGTCCGGAAGGACAGCACGACGGTCAGGGCCCGGCTGTGAACCTGGGCGAACATGCGACCACCGGCGGCGGCCGTCTCGTCGAGCAGGTCGAGATAGGAGCGCCAGATGCCCGGGGCCTCCCTCCGGCTGAACAGACCCCACGTCACCGGGCGGCCCGTCTCGACGGCGAGATCGCGCAGGCGGACGTGATACTCGCGCAGGCCCTCGACGCTGTCCGCGGTGCGCCCCACCGCCTCGCCCGCGATCTCGAAGATGCCCGCGTTCATCTCGCCCATGACCCCGACCAGACGGCGGACCTCGTCCCAGGTGGCGAGCCGGCTGGCGACCGGCCGCCGGTCCATCGTCTCGTGGCTGGGCGAGCGCGAGGTCGTGAAGCCCATGGCGCCGGCGCGGAGCGCATCGCGGAGCTCGCGCTCCATCGCGCGCAGGTCGTCCTCCCCCGCCGCCTGCTCGAACGCCCGCTCGCCCATCGCGTAGGTCCGGAGCGCGGAGTGCCCGACGTAGGCCGCGTAGTTGATCCCCTTCGGCAAGGTGGCCAGGCGGTCGAGGAACTCCGGGAAGGTGGTCCACGTCCACTCGATGCCGGCGTCCATCGCCGCCGCCGAGATGTCCTCGGCCCGCTCGAGGTTGCGCATGACGAGGTGCCGGTCGCGCGGGCCGCAGGGGGCCAGGGTGAACCCGCAGTTGCCCATCACGACGCTCGTGACGCCGTGCCAGCACGAGCACGTCCCGAGCGGGTCCCAGAAGACCTGGGCGTCCATGTGGGTGTGCCCGTCCACGAACCCCGGCGCGACGACGTGCCCCTCGGCGTCGATCACCTCGCGCGCCGGCTCGCGGAGGCGGCCGATGGCCGCGATGCGGCCGTGCCGGACGCCGACGTCGGCGCGGTAGCGCGGGAGCCCGGAGCCGTCGACGACGGTGCCGTTGCGGACGATCAGGTCGTAGGCCATCGTCGCTCCTCCTCGAGCCGGGTCCGGCTCCGTGCTGCCCCGGGCTGTCGTGATCGCCGCGCAGCTCACCGGCCGCGGCGCGACCATTGTCGCTCAAGTGCGGCCCGTCCGCCCCGGAGTGCGCAGGGCTGCCGTGCTCCCCGCGAGGCGTCAGTCGCGCATGACGTGGTTCACCGCCAGCGGATGCAGGACATCGATCGCGTAGCCGACGTCCAACCGCTCCCCCAGCCACTCCGCGCACGTCGTCCGCGCGTGCAGTGTAAATCCCTCCGCCGCGTGCCGGGCCCGCAGCACGCCGAA
>JAICGY010000345.1 GCA_025922915.1 Candidatus Methylomirabilota bacterium
ATCGGCCCCATCGTCATCCGCTGGTACGGCATCCTGATGGCGGCCGCGATCATCGTGGGGCTGTGGCTCGGGCACCGCCGGGCCAGGCGCGAAGGGCTGCCCGCCGACGACATCATCGCGGCCGGGCAGTGGTCGATCCTGGCCGGTCTCGTCGGCGCGCGCATCTACGAGGTGATCTTCAACTGGGACTACTACGGCCAGTATCCCTCCAAGATCGTCGCGGTGTGGGAGGGCGGTCTCGCCATCCACGGCGGGCTGATCGTCGGCCCGCTCGTCGGCATCTGGCTGGCGGCGCGATGGCGTCTGCCCGTCCTGCGCAGCCTCGACGTGGCGGCGCCCTCGATCGCCATCGGGCAGGCGATCGGGCGGTGGGGGAACTTCTTCAACGAGGAGGCGTTCGGGCGGCCGACCGACGTGCCCTGGAAGCTCTACATCTCGCCGCCGCACCGGCCGCCCGGCTACACGCAGTACGAGTACTTCCATCCGACCTTCCTCTACGAGTCGCTCTGGGACTTCGGCGTCTTCCTCGTGCTCGTGGCCGTGCTCCGGCCGTGGCTGCGACGCCGTCCCGGCGCGCTCTTCTTCGCTTACGTCGGTCTCTACTCCGTCGGCCGCTTCGCCATCGAGGCCATCCGGCTGGACAGCTTCTGGCTCGGGCCGTTCCGCGTGCCGCAGCTGGCGAGCGTGGCTGGCGTGCTGATCGCCATCGTCGGCCTCGCGTGGGCGATGCGGCGGCCCCCCGTCCCCGTGCACGCTCGCTGAGGGGGAGGGCGGCCGGCGCCCGCACCCGGCGCCCCTCCGACCGCGTGGTAGACTGGGCCGGATGTCCTGGCCTCTCAAGCGAAAAGCCCAGGCGCTCCTGGCCGCCGAGGAGGGCGCCATCCGCAAGGACTGGGGCGGGCGTGTGGCGATCGCGCTCGTGTACCCGAACACCTACCGCGTCGGTATGTCGAACCTGGGCTTCCAGACGATCTACCGGCACCTGAACGCGGTGAACGACGTGGTGTGCGAGCGGGTCTTCCTGCCCGAGCCGGCCGACCTGGACGAGCTACGGCGGACGCAGACCGCCCCGTTCTCGCTGGAGTCCCAGCGGCCCCTGACCGATTTCCACATGATCGGCTTCTCCGTGACCTACGAGGGAGACTACGTCAACGTCCTCCGCATCCTGGACCTCGCCGGCGTCCCCCTGCGGGCCGCCGAGCGGCGCGCCCACGACCCGCTCGTCCTCATGGGCGGCGTGTGCGCCTTCTCGAATCCGGAGCCGATCGCGCCGTTCATGGACTTCATCGTGGTGGGCGAGGGCGAGGAGGTCGGGGCCGAGCTCATGACGGTCTACCGCGCGCACCACGGCGACCGCGAGGCGCTCCTCGACGGGCTCGTGGCCGTCGACGGCGTGTACGTCCCGGAGCGCCACGAGGTCGGCTACGCGGAGGACGGGGCGATCGCCGAGGTCCGGCCGCGCGACGGGGCGCCCGCGGTGGTGCGCAAGCGACGCCTCCGGGACGTGAACGCGTTCCGCACGATCGCCGCCGTGAAGACCCCGAACGCCGAGTACGGGCACATGGCGCTGGTCGAGGTCGGCAAGGGGTGCGGGCGCGGCTGCCGGTTCTGCCTCGAGGGCCAGGTCTATCGCCCCGTCCGCCACCGCTCGACGGAGGCGCTCCGCGAGACGATCGAGGCGCTGGCGCGCGAGGGCGAGCGGCGCATCGGGCTGGTCGGCGCCTGCGTCTCCGACTACCCCTGGATCGGCGAGCTGCTGAAGATCGTCGAGGCGAGCGGGATGGAGCTCTCGACCTCGTCGCTGCGGGCCGACAGCCTCACGGAGGACCTCGCGGCCGCCCTGGCGCGCGGCGGGCACCGGACCCTGACGATCGCCCCCGAGGCGGGGACCGAGCGGCTCCGGCGCGCCATCCGCAAGGCCATCACCGACGACCAGATCCTCGCCGCCTGCGACCTCGTGCGGGCCCACGGGATCCCGAACCTCAAGACGTACTTCATGATCGGCCAGCCGACCGAGACCGACGAGGACGTGGCGGCGATCCCCGCGCTCGCGCGCCGGATGCTCGAGCGGCTCCGCGTGCCGGACGGGCAGGGGCGCCCGTTCGGCCGGCTGACGCTCTCGGTGTCCTCCTTCGTGCCGAAGCCGTGGACCCCGTTCCAGTGGGCGCCCTTCGCCGGCGCGCCCGCGCTCTCCCGGAAGCTCGAGACGATCAAGCGGGGGGTGGGCGCGCTACCGTCCGTCCGCGTGCTGCACGAGAACCCCCGCGAGGCGGCGCTGCAGGCGCTGCTGGCCCGGGGCGACCGCCGCGTCGCCGACGTCCTCGAGCACGCCGTGCGGCTCGACGGCGACTGGCGCCGCGCGCTCCGCGAGTGGACGGGGGACGCCGCCTTCTACACCACGCGCTCGCGGCCGCTGGACGAGCGGCTGCCGTGGGATCACTTCGACGTCGGCGTGAAGCGGGCCGGTCTGGAGCGGGAGTGGGCGCGGGCCCACGAGCCGGACCCGGTGGTGGCAGGGGCGGCGTGATGGCCCGCGACGCCTGGGGCCGCCCGCTCCGCAACCTCCGCATCTCGGTCACCGACCGCTGCAACCTGCGCTGCCAGTACTGCATGCCCGAGGAGGAGTACGGCTGGCTCCCGCGGGACGAGATCCTCCAGTTCGAGGAGATCGACCGGCTGGTCGGGGTCTTCACCGGTCTCGGCGTCGACAAGGTGCGGCTGACCGGTGGCGAGCCGCTGCTGCGCCGCGACCTGCCGCGCCTGGTCCGGCTTCTCGCGGCCCGGCCCGCCCTCCGCGACATCGCGCTCACCACGAACGGCGTGCTCCTGGGGGCGGAGGCGCCCGCCCTGCGCGCGGCCGGGCTGCACCGCGTGACGGTGAGCCTGGACACGCTGCGGCCCGCGCGGTTCGCCGCGCTCACGCGCCGCACCAGCCACGCCCAGGTGCTCGAGGGGATCGCGGCGGTGCCGCGCGCGGGCTTCACCGGCACCAAGCTCGACACCGTCGTCATCCGGGGCGTCAACGACGACGAGCTGAACGACCTCGTCGAGTTCGCGCGCACGGTGCCGGCCGAGGTCCGGTTCATCGAGTACATGGACGTCGGTGGCGCCACGCGCTGGTCCCGGGAGCAGGTGGTGAGCCGGGCGGAGATGCTGGACCGCCTCGCGCGGCGCTACGGGCCGATCGAGCCGGTGATCGAGGAGAGCAGCGCCCCCGCCGACCGCTTCCGCCTGCCCGACGGCACGGTCTTCGGGATCATCGCCTCGACGACCGCGCCGTTCTGCGCCGACTGCGATCGCAGCCGGCTCACGGCCGACGGCATGTGGTACCTCTGCCTGTACGCGCTCCGCGGGACGGACCTCCGCAAGCCGCTGCGGGCCGGCGCGAGCGAGGACGCGCTCCGCGAGCTGATCCGGGACCGCTGGCAAGGGCGCCGCGACCGCGGCGCCGAGGAGCGGCTGGCCCTCCGCGATCGGTCCCCGCTGATCCAGATCGCGCGGCTCAAGGAGGACCCCCACCTGGAGATGCACACGCGGGGAGGCTGACGGTGAGCACGGGCGAGGAGGTCCGCGTCGACGTCCGCGAGCGAGGCGCGCACCAGCAGGTGCTGGAGCGCCGGCTGTTCGTGCAGCTCCACGCCTTCGGCGGTTGCGTCGACCCCAAGCCGCTCGTCCGCACCCTGGAGGCCGCGGGGCTCGAGGGCGTGCTCTACGCCGACCTGAACGATCCGCGCGGGATCGGGGTGGTGCTCCTGGGCGAGGATCCCGCCGCGCTCGTCGGGGCCGCGCGCGAGGTGCTGAACGACGAGCCGTTTGCGCCGCTGCCCGTCAAGACCGAGCTCGCCATGGTCGGACGGACGTACGCCTCGGGCTTCGAGGCGGACCTCGAGGAGTGGCTGCTCCGCCGGCCGCGACGGACGATGCTCAACCCCGCCTGGCCCTGGGCGATCTGGTACCCGCTGCGGCGCACCGGCGGGTTCTCGCGCCTGACCGCCCAGGAGCAGGGCGCCATCATCCGCGAGCACAGCGTGCTGGGGCGCGCCTACGGCGAGGCCGACCTCGCCCACGACGTGCGGCTCGCCTGCCACGGGCTCGACGTGCACGACAACGACTTCGTCATCGGGCTCGTCGGGCGCGACCTCCATCCCCTCTCGCACCTGGTGCAGGCCATGCGGCGGACGACGCAGACGTCGCAGTACATCCAGACGCTCGGGCCCTTCTTC
>JAICGY010000346.1 GCA_025922915.1 Candidatus Methylomirabilota bacterium
CGTGCTGCACCGGCCGAAGGAGCTGCGGCTGCACCTCCACGCCGCGCTCAACGTCGGCGCCACGCGCCAGGAGGTCGCCGAGGTGCTCTTCCAGCAGGTCACCTACGGCGGCATGCCGGTGGTCGTCGACGCCCTGGAGGTCTACGCGGAGGTGCTGCGCGAGCGGGGCGAGCCGTTCCCGGGCGAGGAGCCGTCGGGGGCGTGAACGAGGTCGCGCTGGACCGGGCGCTCGCCACCGCGGTGGAGGCGGCGCGGGCGGCGGGCGAGATCGCGATGCGGTTCTACCGGGGCGGCTTCGAGGTCGTCATGAAGCCCGACGCCACGCCGGTCACCGAGGCCGATCGCCAGGCCGAGGAGGCGATCGTGGAGATCCTGACCCGCGCCTTCCCGGACCACGGCGTGCTCGGCGAGGAGTTCGGCCGGCGCGGCGACCAGGCCGTTCGCTGGATCGTCGATCCCATCGACGGCACCAAGAACTTCGTCCGCCGCATCCCGATCTGGGCCACCCTCATCGCCCTCGAGGTGGAGGGCGAGGTCGTCGCCGGCGTGATCCACAACCCGGCCGCCGGCGACCTGGTGACCGCCCGCCGGGGCGGCGGCGCCTGGCGCAACGGCGAGCGCTTGCAGGTCTCGACGATCGACGCGCTCGAGCGCGCCACCCTCCTGCACGCGGGCCTCGGGCTCCTGCGCACCGGTGGCTGGTGGGACGGCTTCGTGCGGCTGGTCGACGCCACCGACCGCCAGCGCGGCTTCGGCGACTACCTCGGCTACGTCATGGTCGCCGGCGGCCACGCCGAGATCTACGCCGAGACGGACCTGAAGCCGTGGGACCTCGCCGCCGCCCGGATCGTGGTCGAGGAGGCGGGCGGCTGCTTCACCGACCTCACCGGGGCCCCGAGCATCTACCACGGCACCGCGCTGGCGACCAACGGGCGCCTGCACGAGCCGGCACTGGCGCGCCTGCGCGGCTGACGGCCCGGACCCCCGCTCAGTCGAACATCGCGATGCAGTCGATCTCGACGTCGACGCCCTTGCGGTGGGGCGGCGCGACCACGCACGTGCGCGTCACCTTCTCGCCGGCCAGGACCTCCCGGAACGCCTCGTTGAACGCGGGGAAGTCCTCCGCGCGGCGCAGCGCGACCCGCATGTTCACGACGTTGGCGAACGTGGCGCCGGCCGCCTCCAGGATCCGGCGGAGGTTGGCGAGCGTCCGGCGCGTCTGCTCCCCGATGTCCGTCGAGACGACCTCGCGCGTCGCCGGATCGAGCGGGCCCTGGCCCGAGACGAAGAGCGTGTTCCCGAACCGGATGGCCTGGGCCAGGGGCGACGGCGTGGACCGGTCGGTGAAGCCGGTGGTCGGCGCATCGGGGGCGGTGACGATCTGCTTCGGCATGCGGATCCTCCCGGGCGAGGGGATGGTGTCGGCGAGCGCGGCGTCATGAGACGCGACGCAAGCGGGGAAGTCAACGCGGCGGCGGCCGTCGTGCTCGCCATCCACCCCGGTGCCCTCGGCGACGTGCTGCTCGCCGTACCGGCGCTGCGTGCGCTGGGGGCGTCGGGGAGCGCGACGGTGACGCTGGCCGCCCAGCCGCGGCTCGGGGCGCTGCTGGAGCGGCTCGGCGTCGTGGGCGCCCACGCGTCGCTCGAGGGGCTGGGGCTCGACGCACTCTTCGTGGACGACCCGGCGCGCCGGCCGCGGCTGCCTCCGGTCGCGCGGCTCGTCTCGTGGATGGGGGCGCAGGACGCCACGTTCGTCCGGCGGCTGCGGGCGCTCGTGCCGGAGGCGGTCGTCGCGCCGTCGCTGCCGGCGGCCGGCGAGGTCTGGGCGCACCTGCTCCGGACCACCGGCGCGCCGCCCCGCGATGACCTCACGGCCGCGGTGCGCATCCCGCCGGTGCTGCAGCGCGAGGGCGCCGAGACGCTCACCGCCGCCGGCTGGGACGGCCGGCGGCAGGTGCTCCTCGTGCAGCCAGGAGCGGGCAGCCCGGCCAAGTGCTGGCCGGCCGAGGGGTTCGCCGAGGTCCTGAGGCGGGCGGCCGGCGAGGCGTGCGTGCTCATCCACCAGGGCCCGGCCGACGCCGTCGCCGTCGCCGCGCTGCGGGCGCGGCTGCCGCAGGTGCGGGTCCTCCTGGAGCCGCCGCTCGAGCGGCTCGCCGGCGCGCTCGCCCAGACTGCGGCGTGGCTCGGCAACGACTCGGGTCCCAGCCACCTGGCCGTCGCGCTCGGCCGTCCCGCCGTCGTGCTGTTCGACGCTCGCCACGTGGCCTGGCGGCCCTGGCGCGCGGCGTCCGTCCAGGTCGTGTCGATGGAGGGGCCGGTGGCGCGGGACGTGGAGGCGGTTGCCGCGAGCCTCCGGGCCGCGCTCGCCTCGCCGCCCTGAGGCGTCAGCCCGTCAGGGGTCGGCGTGCCCGGGCGCCCGCCGGGTCCCGGGGGGCGCGTCCGGTGCCCCGTCACCTTGTCCGTTCGGATCGGGCGCCGGCGGCAGCGTCCAGCCCGCGCGGGTGAGCCCGCCCAGCGCGAGCGCCCAGCGCAGCCCCTGGCGCCGCCCGGCGGGCCCGACGGCCCGGCGGGCGCCGAGCGAGGCGGCGAGATCGTCGAGCAGCGAGTAGGCCACGGGCGTCGCGAGCAGGGTCAGCAGGAGCGACAGGGTCTGGCCCCCGATGATGACGACGGCGATGACCCGGCGCTCCTCGGCGCCCGGGCCGCTGCCGACGGCCAGCGGGATCATCCCCGCCACGAACGTCAGGGTGGTCATGAGGATCGGCCGCAGCCGGTCGCGGTTGCCCTGGAGGATCGCGCCCAGCCGGTCCATGCCCTCCGCCCGCAGCGTGTTCATGTGGTCGATCTGGAGGATCGCGTTCTTCTTCACGACGCCGAAGAGCACGAGGATCCCCAGCGCCGAGTAGAGGTTCAGCGTGTTGCCCGTGAGCCAGAGCGACAGGAGCGCGAACGGCACGGACAGGGGCAGGCTGAGCAGGATCGTGAAGGGGTGCACCAGGCTCTCGAACTGGGCGGCGAGGATCATGTACATGAACAGGATCGAGAGCCCGAACGCCATCACGAGCTCGACGAAGGTCTTCTCCAGCTCGCGCGCGCGGCCGGAGACCAGGGTGTCGTACCCCGGCGGCAGGTCCATGCGCACGACCTCCTCGCGCAGCGCCTCCACCCGGTCGGCGAGCGAGAAGCCGGGGGCGACGTTGGCGCGGAGCCGGGCCTCGCGCGCCCGGTCCAGCCGGTCGATGCGGGAGGTGCCCCACGTCTCCGTCACCGCCACGAGGTTGTCGAGGCGCACGATCCCGCCCCCCGCCCGCGGCACCCACAGGAGCCCGATGAGGCCGGGGTCGTCGCGGTCCTCCTCGCGCAGCCGCAGCTGCACGTCGTACTCGTAGTTGGCCCGCGGGTCGTAGAAGCGCGTGACCTCCTCGTCCCCGCCCACCATGAGCCGGAGCGCGGTGGCGATGTGCGCGGTGTCCACGCCGAGGTCGGCCGCGCGCTCGCGGTCGATCCGCACCCGCAGCTCGGGCTTGTCGAGCTTGAGCGTGGTGTCGGCGTCGATGAGCCCGAGCTCGTCGGACCGCTCGCGCAGGTGCTCCGTGTAGACGGCGAGCGCGTCGAGGTCCGGTCCGCGCACGACGAAGTCGATGTCGATGAAGCCCCCGGCGAACCGGAAGCCGGACGGGTTGCGCACCTGGGTGCGGACGCCCGCCGGGACGGCCCGACGCAGGCGGGCCCGCACCTCCTGCATGATCTCCTGCTGCCCGCGGTTGCCGCGGAAGGCGGCGCCGGGGTCGCCGCGCAGCAGGCCCTGCGCCAGCCGGGTGAGGGAGAACAGGCGGTCGTCGTGAGGCGCCAGCCCGACGTACATGCGCGCCTCGTTGACCGCGCCGAGGAACGAGCCGCCGGTCGTGGCGAGCACGAGCCGGACGCCGGTCACCTCCCGGATGGCGTTCTCGACGCTCTGGACCAGCCCGTCCATCGCGGCCAGGCTCGTCCCCTGCGGGGCGATCACGCGCACCTCGAACTCGCCCTCGTCGACGCCGCTCGGAAGATAGTCCTTGCCGAGGGCCTGGTAGAGCGGCACCACCGAGGCCATGACGAGGAGGGACACCCCGGTCACGGCGAGGCGATGGCGCATCGCGAAGCCGAGGGCGCCCGCGTAGCCGCGGTCGAGCCAGCGATAGAAGCCGGTGCGCGACCGCGCCTCGTGCTCGGTCCCTCCGGCC
>JAICGY010000347.1 GCA_025922915.1 Candidatus Methylomirabilota bacterium
CCAGGGGCGCTTCCTGGCCCTGCGCGTGCGCACGTCCGTGGGCGTGGGCGCCTACCTGTCGACGTACGCGGCGGTCTTCGCCACGAACAACACGAAGAACTGCCTGTCGAGCGTCTACGCGATCCCGGCCATCCAGATCGACGTGCGGATGGTGCTGACGAACGCGGCGCCGCTCGGCCCGTACCGGGGCGCCGGCCGCCCGGAGGCGATCTATCTCCTCGAGCGGCTCATCGACCGGGCCGCCCACGCGATGTCGATCGACCGGATCGCGCTGCGGCGCCGCAACCTCGTGCCGCCCGCAGCCATGCCGTACCGGGCGCCGAACGGGCAGGTCTACGACAGCGGCGAGTTCGAGGCGGTGCTGGACAAGGCGCTCGCGCTGGCCGACTGGAAGGGGTTCCCGGCTCGTCGCGCGGCGTCCGAGCGCGCCGGGCGGCTGCGCGGGATCGGCGTCGGCTGCTTCCTGGAAGTCGCCGGCGGCATCCTCGACGAGACCGTCGACCTCCGGTTCGAGACCGATGGCACGGTGGCGCTGCGGACGGGCGTGCAGGCGATGGGACAGGGGCACCTCTCGACGTATCCGCGCCTGATCGCCGCCCGGCTCGGCGTCGATCCCGGGCGCGTCCGCATCGTCCAGGGCGACAGCGACGAGGTCCCCGCCGGCACCCCGAGCGTCGCCTCGCGCTCCCTCATGATGGCGGGCAGCGCCGCCGCGCTCGCCTGCGATGCCGCGATCGAGAAGGGCCGCCGCCTGGCCGCCCACCTCTTCGAGGCCGCGCCCCACGACATCGTCTTCGAGGCCGGCACGTTCCGCGTGGTGGGCACCGATCGAGCCATCGGCATCCTCGACCTCGCCCGGCCGGCGACCGCGCGGCCCGGCGTGCCCGACGACCTCGCCGCCGGCCTGGACAGCCGGGCGACGTTCGTCTCGCCGCAGATGACCTTTCCCAACGGGTGCCACGTCTCGGAGGTCGAGATCGACCCGGAGACCGGGGCCGTCGACGTGGTCGGCTACACGGCGGTGGACGACGTGGGCAACGTCGCCCACCCGGCCATCGTCGAGGGGCAGATCCACGGGGGCGTCGCGCAGGGCCTCGGGCAGGTGCTCGGCGAGCAGGTCGTCTACGACGAGCGCGGGCAGCTGCTGACGGCGTCCTTCATGGACTACCGGCTCCCGCGCGCGAGCGATCTCCCCGGGCTCCGGGTGGCGCACCACGTGGTGCCGTGCACGACGAATCCGCTCGGGGTCAAGGGGGCGGGCGAGTCGGGCGTGGCCGGATCGCTGCCGTCCGCGGTGAACGCGGTGCTCGACGCGCTCGCGAGTCGGGGTGTCCACGAGCTCGACCTGCCGATGACGTCGGCGCGCGTCTGGGCCGCCCTGCGCCGCGCCGGCGCGTGAGCCGCCGCGCTCCGGCGATCAGCCGGCCGGCGTCGTCCGCGCGCGCCGGAGCGTCCGGACCGTCGCCAGCGTGAGGGCGCCGAGGCCCACGATCGTGACGAGCGCGACCGCCGGCGGGCCGACGACCGGCACGGCGCCGATCAGCGCGACGAGCACGAGCGCCAGCAGGAGGGCCAGCGCCCAGCCGCTCCGGGTGGCGGGGATGCGCCCCAGGAGGCGCGCCCCCACCCGTCCGACCCACAGCACCCCCGTGAGGAGGCCGACCAGGAGCCCCACGACGTAGAGGGCGAGCAGCGTGAGCGCGAGCGGGATCCCGACCACGGTCGCGAGCAGCCCCACGATCGCGGCGGGCGCCAGCACCAGGACCGCCAGCCCGAGGCCGGCGCTCTTCCAGGGCTCGAGGGCGGCCGTCTCGGCCGCGGCGGCGCCGAAGCCCGGGACGAGCAGCACGATCGCGAGCCCGACGAGGAAGAGCCCGAGCAGCCCGGCGCCGATCGCGGGGACGAGGAGCCCGCGGACCCGGTCCCACTCCTGCAGGCGCGTCGCCTCGACGCCTCCCGCGACGACGGCGGCGGGATGGATCGCGGCCTCGTGCGGGCTGCGGTAGCGCAGGACGCCGTCGATGCGAGCGGTCTCCGCGATCTCCACCTGCCGCGCCGCCACGTGGGCATCACCGGCGACGTGCCCGGCGATGCGCACGGTGGCGCCGGCCGCCCGGAGATCGCCGGCCACCGCGCCGTCCACGCTCACCTCGCCGCCGGCGAGCCAGGCGCGACCGTCGACCTGCGTCTCCGGGCCCAGCCGCACCTGGCCGCCGGCGACGATGGCGTCCCCGCCGGTGTCGGCCGTGACGTCCACCGTCCCCCCCGCGGCCCGGATGTCGTCCTCGACGCGCCCGGCCACGGTGACCTCGGCGCCCGCGACGAGCACGTCGCCCGTGACGTGCTCGGCGATGCGCACCTCGCGGCCGGCGGCCACCACGTCGCCGATCACCTCCGCCTGCACGTCGACGCTCGGTCCCGCGACATAGAGGTCCTGGCGGATCGTGCCGCGCGCCCGGGCCAGGTCACGGCCCTCCGCGTCGCCGCCGCCCGCCGCCGGGGCGGCCAGCAGGAGCAGCGCGAGCGCCGGTGCCGCCAGGCGCACGGGCGCTACTGGATCACGGAGCGGGCGGTGGCGACCAGCCGCGTGACCTTCATCTGCTCGCGGTCGAGCATCGTCGGCACGCGCGGCGCGATCTCGTTCTTCCAGTAGTCGCTCTGGTACACGGCGTCGTACAGCCGCTTGCGCTCCGCCTCGCTCTCGAACCGCCGGAGCCAGACGTAGACGCTCTCGTCCTCCTCGCCGACGAAGCTGCCGAGGATGACCATGCCCATCTTGACCTGGAACGGGATGATCTCCTCCTCCATGCACTTCACCCAGGCCTCGCGCTGGCCCGGGCGGACGTGGTACTGGCGCAGCTCGAAGAGCATCGGACCCTCCCTCGCTCGGGCGCCCGACCCGGCCGCCCGGCCCTCGTACGATACCGCACCACTCACGCCGCGACGCGCGCGGCCCGCAGCAGGGCGGCCGGGGTGTCGGGGTTGACCGAGCAGTCCGGGCCGAGGAGCAGCGCGCGCCCTCCCATCTCGCGCACGGCCGCCCGGGCGCGCCCGGCGACCGCGTCCGGGGTCAGCGTGGCGATCACCGGCTTGGCCGGCAGCCCGCCCACCACGGCGCGCCCGGTGCGGCGCTGCCCCTCGCGGAGCGAGGGGTTGCCGGGCGCCTGCGCCCACGAGAAGGCCTGCACGGGGTAGTCGGCGAACTCCTCGAAGAGCACTGCGCTGCCGCAGACGTGGAGCACGTTGAAGGGAGCGGCCGTCGCCGCGGCCAGGACGGGCAGGTCGTACGGCCGCTGGAAGCGCCGGCACTCGGCGGGCGCGAGCCGGTCTCGCGTGGCGACGTTCGTGGCGTAGAAGAGCCCGTCGGCCCCGGCGGCGAGGGCGAGCCGCGCGTAGCCGGCCAGCGTGTGCGCGACGGCGTCGAGGGCGGCCTCGAGGGCGGCGGGCTCCCCGCGCGCGATGGCGAGCGTCTGCTCGACGCCGCCGGCCAGGAGGTACGGCGCCACCATGAGCGGCGAGAAGACCGTCCAGAGGATCGGGGTGTCCGGCCCCAGCCCGGCGCGGACCAGGCCGAGCGCCTCCAGCTGCTCGCCGAGGGCGCCCGTGGCCGGGTCGGCGGGCTCGAGGCGGCGCAGGTCGCCGGCGTCCGCGCAGGGGGCGTGGGTCAGCGTGAACGGGACGGCCCGCGCCTCCGAGGCCCGGTACCGCAATCCCCACGGCTCGGCGAAGCACTGGGCCCGGCACTGCGGCTTCAGGTAGTCCCAGCCGAACTCGCGGGCCAGGCGCAGCGACTCGGCGGCCAGGCTGGCGGCGGCGTTCTCGGTGACGAAGTTGTGCATCCAGAAGGCGAGGGGGACCCGGTCGACGGGGTCGCCCCGGAGAGCGGCCAGGACGCGCTCGCGATTCGTCATCTCGCACCCGCCCTCCGGGCCCGCCTCACGGTTCACGCGCCGCGTCGGCGGGCACCGCTCGCCCGCCCCTGCGCGACCGCCTCCGGGAACGTGAGCTCGCGGAGGACGAGGCTGTCGAGCGATGACGATCGGCGCCGGGAGCGGCCATGCCACGCCACTATAGCGTCGCCGGCCCGATTTGACGCGGCGGCCCGATGAGGTCAGAATCGGGCTCTGGCTGCACCGAGGTGTCCCGTGTCCACGCTGCACGTGCATCGGTCGTCGTCGAGGCTGCTGCTCGTCCTGCTCGTGTCGGTTCCGGTGGCCC
>JAICGY010000348.1 GCA_025922915.1 Candidatus Methylomirabilota bacterium
CAGGCGCCGTCCGGGGTGGTTTGCGCGCGCGCCGCCAGGGCGGCCACGACGTCGGCCACGCGGCGTGCCGGCCGGAGATCGGCCTGGAGCAAAGTCAGGCCGAAGGCGAGGACGTGGCAGTGGGCGTCGTTGAAGCCGGGCACCACCGTGGCGCCGCCGAGGTCGTGGCGCCGGGTGCGGGGGCCGGCCAGCGCCCGCATCTCGCGCGTGGTGCCGAGCGCCACGATGCGTCCGTGCAGGACGGCCAGCGCCTGGACGCGCCGGTCCCGCGCGTCCAGCGTCAGGACGCGGCCGTCGAGGAACACCGCGTCGGGGGCCAGGGTCCGGGTCATCGGGCGGCCGTCAGCCCAGGAAGCGCACGGCGACGAAGCCCGCGACCCCGAGGGCGAGCAGGGCCCAGGTGAGCAGGTCGAAGTAGCGCTCGATCAGGGTGCGGACCTGCGCCCCGAAGAGGTAGAGGACCGTGGCCACCGCGAAGAAGCGCGCCGACCGCCCGATCGCGGACGCGATCACGAGCGTCTGCAGGCTCACGCCGAACACCCCGGCCGCCACCGTGAAGACCTTGTAGGGGATCGGCGTGAAGGCGGCGGTGAGGATCGCGAGGAAGGCGTTGTCGCTGTACAGCGCCTGCACGTGATCGAACGTCCCCTGACCGAACACCCAGGGGATGAAGAACGGACGCGCGACGTGCCAGGCGGCGGTACCGATGATCCAGCCGGCCACGCCACCCAGGACGGAGCCCGCGGAGCACACGAGGGCGAAGCGAAAGGCCGACCGCGGCGCCCCCACGCACAGGGCGATGAGCAGGACGTCCGGCGGCACCGGGAAGACCGAGGACTCCGCGAACGCGATCGCGAAGAGCGCCCACGTCCCGCCGGGCCGCTCGGCCCAGCCGACGGTCCAGTGGTACAGGCGGCGGACGACGTTCGGCCGGGCGGGCGCGACGCCCGTCACGGATCGGTCGGCGCGAGCAGCGCCTTCGCCCGGGCGCGGAGGTCGTCGGGCAGCGGGGTCGGGCGGCGCGCGTCCATGTCCAGGTGCACGCCGAGCTGGTCGAGCGTCGCCAGGCGGCGGCCCGTGCCCTCCTCCTGCATGACGTGGAAGACGCGCATCGACGACGTGCCGACGTGGAGGAGCCCGGAGTGGACGCCGACCGCGGTGCCGGCGCGCAGCGGGCCCGTGAACGTGCACTGGAACTCGAAGGTCGAGAAGCCACGCCGCGCGTCGCGGTGGTAGGCCGGGGTCAGCCCGAGCCGCGCGAGGGCGTGACCGTTGGCGGCCGAGAAGCGGTGGATGTAGGCGGCCAGCCCGGCGGTTCCCTCGACGTTGACGTCGGCCGGCCCGACGACGTCGCGGGCGGCCGGGGCGAAGCCGTCGAGGCCGCGCGGCCGGGGCCGTCGCTCGCGCGGGGGGCCGTCCCACGCCACGCGCCGGGCCTCCGCCGCCTGGCGCGTGGCCGCGGGCAGGGGCAGGGGGGCATGGTCGTCGAGCCCGACGCGACGCACCCGCTGCTCGAACGTCGTGCAGAGCTCGCCGTCGCCGGAATCGACGAGCCTGTGGCCGAGCACGAGCGCCTCGGGCTCCACTGCGACGACGCCGCTCGTCACGTGCATGACGTCGCCCACGCGCAGCTCCCGCCGGTACCGGGCGTAGCAGTCGACGGTCACCCATCCCTGACCCGTGCCCGCCGCCGCCCGGCCGCCACCCAGCGCGTCCAGCAGCAGCCGGCCCGCATCCTCGAGCCGCGCGAAGTAGTACGCGACGGTGAGGTGGTCGTTGTGGTCGACCTCCCACCGGTACACGACGCCGCGGTACGTCTCGAGCCAGCCGGACGTCACGCCCAGACCTCCGCGCGCGGACCGCGGGCTAGCAGGGGGCGAGCGGAGCGGTGAGGCGGGTGCCGGGGACCACGATGCCGCCGCGGTTGCCGATCTCGACGCTGCCGTAGCGCTGGGCGTAGGCGGGCGGCAGAGGCCGCCCGTCGGGCGGACACAGCCACAGGCGCAGCAGGTGGCGCTTGCGCTCGGGCTCGGGCCAGTCCTCGTAGCCGGTCCGGTCGTGGAAGACCTGATGGTTGTGCAGGAGCTGGATGTCGCCCGGCTCGAAGTCCATGTGCAGGACGAGCTCGGGATCCTCGAGGAGCGCGTCCAGCGCGTCCAGGGCGGCGCGCTGCCGCGCCGTGAGCCGCGGCGCCTCCGGGAACCGCTCGGCCGCCTCGATGTAGCCCCGGTGGTAGATCGCCGAGAGCTGCCCGGCGTACCAGTGGTACACGGCGAGCTCGAACCACGGCTTCATGCCCGCCGGCACCTCGCCGCGCCGGTCGACGCAGAACGGCTCGAAGAGCGCCGGCAGCAGCTCCGGATGCCGGCGCCGCATCTCGTCGTGGGCGGTCACCGAGGACACGAGGCTGCTGAGCCCGCCGCTGCGCGCCTTCTGCAGACACAGGAGCCCGACGATGTCGACGGAGTCGGTGTGATAGCCCTGGCGGCGCCGGGTCTGGTAGACGCGAGTGGTCGGGTCCGCCATGTCGCGTCCCGCGTCGCGCACGTGACCCAGCGCGTGGCCCTGGGCGTTCTGCGAGACGGCGCGCCCGAGCCAGGTCCCGATGCCCCAGTAGATCGTGGCCACCTGACGCGGCGAGTAGCGGGCGACGGGCAGCCCGCGCAGGAGCACGAAGCCGCGGCCGTGCAGCAGCTCCCGGCGCAGCCCCTCGAGGGTCGGTCCGAGCCCGGGCAGCGGGAAGTCGGCGCGGGTGACCTGGAGCGGATCGAGCCCGCGGCGGTCGGTGGCGGCGAGCGCTGCCTCCAGCTCGGCGATCTCGGCCGGGGTGAGCCGGTGGATCCACTCGTCGGACCGGGCCAGCGCCTGTCCGCGCCAGGCCCCGGGGCCGCCGACGGGGCCGGGGGGCATCGGGGGACGGACGGCCGCGTCGACGGCTCCCACGACTGCGATCTTACCTCAGCGGCGGCGGCCGCCCAGGCGGTCGCTCGTCACGCCGTCGGCGATCAGCCGGTCGACCTCGGGGTCGTCGAGGCCGAGGTCGGCGAGTATCGCGCGCGCCTCCGAGCCGAAGGGCGCGGTCGGCGGGCCCGGGCGGAAGCCGTCGCCGTCGAGCCGGAGCGGGGTGGAGAGGACCCGCACGGGCCCGACGGCCGGGTGGGGCAGGTCGTGGAGCATGCCGTTGGCGAGCGCCTGCTCGTCGTCGAGCATCTCCAGCGGGAAGAGCACCGGCCCCGCGGGCACGCCCGCACCGTCGAAGATCTCCTTCCACTCGGCGGAGGTCCGGGACCGGAGCACGGCCTCGGCGCGCGCCTTGAGGCCGGCGTAGTGAGCGGCGACGCCCTCGGCGGGGACGGCGCCGTCGTGGGCGTCGTCGCGCAGCCCGAGGGTGTTCATGAAGGTGCGCTGCAGGCCGGGGCTCACGCAGGCGACGGCGACGGCCGCATCTCGCGTGGCGTACGTGCGGTAGTAGACGTTGATCATGCCGGGCGTGCGGGTGCCGGGCATCAGGGCCGCCTGCTCCGCGAACGGGCGGCCCTCGGCGCGCAGGGCGGCCAGGCGACGGCCCAGCTCGGCGTGGGCGGGGCCGTCGACCGCGTGCACGCGCACCAGCGTGTTGTTCTGGGCGAGCAGCGCGGCCATGAGGAGCGCCACGTCCACCTCGCCGCCCCGCCCCGTCCGCTCCCGGCGCAGGAGCGCCGACGCGATGCCGAAGGCGAGGGTCATCGCGCACATGTAGTCGGCGATGGGCGACTCGCCGCCCGAGGGCACGCCGTCCACGACGCGCCCCATGCCCGCCATGAGCCCGCTCCGCGCCTGCACGACGAGGTCCATGCCGGCGCGCTGGGCGTCCGGCCCGCGCGGCCCGAAGGCGCTCACGTTGCCGACGACGAGCCGCGGGAAGCGCGGGGCGAGGCTCGGCCAGTCCAGCCCGAGCTCGGCGGCGAAGCCCGGGCGGAAGTTGGTGAGGACCACGTCGGCGCGCGCGAGCAGCCGGTCGATGACGGCCTTCGCGCTCGGATGGCGCAGGTCGAGGGGGAGCGTGTGCTTGCCGCGGTTGCGGGAGATGAAGTGCCGCGTCTCGCCGGGCGCCAGCGGCGCCAGGTGGCGCACCGGGTCGCCCTCGAGCGACTCCACCTTGACGACGTGCGCGCCGCCCTCGGCGAGCAGCTGGGCGCAGAAGGGCACGGCGATGAACTGTCCGAACTCG
>JAICGY010000349.1 GCA_025922915.1 Candidatus Methylomirabilota bacterium
CCCGTGAAGGATCCCGCCCATGCCGGCCACCACTGAGACGATCCTCGGCGTCTTCGCCCACGTCGACACGACGGTGCGGGCGCTGGAGGAGCTGAAGGCCAAGGGCTACCACGACCTGACGGTCTACACACCGGTCCCGGTGCACGAGATCGAGGACGTCGTGGAGCGCGACCGCCCGGTGAGCCGGGTCCGCCTCTTCACCCTGCTGGGGGGGCTGACGGGCGTGGGCGCGGGCTTCTTCCTGACCATCTGGACGTCCCTCCAGTGGGGGCTCGTCACGGGCGGGAAGTTCCTCCAGTTCGGGCCCGACGGCGCGATCATCGGGGCCTCGCTGCCGCCGTTCTTCGTCATCGCGTTCGAGCTGATGATCCTGTTCGGCGGCATCGCGACGCTGATCGGGCTGGTCGCGCTCGGGCGCCTGCCCCGCCTCGCCCCGTCCCCGAGCTTCGATCCGCGCTTCACCTGCGACCGCTTCGGGGTGGCCGTCCACTGTGCGCCCGAGCGGAGCGCGTCGGTGCGCGAGGTCCTCCGGGGCGCCGGGGCCGAGGAGGTCCGCGCGTGAAGTACGTCTTCATCCTCGTCCTGCTGATCCTCGCCGCCGCCGGCGGTCTCATGGGCTTCGCGGTCGCGACGCGGTTCGTCGACAACATGACCCAGACGGCCCGCGTCATGCCGGGCGAGCGCGTCTTCCCGATGCCGCCGGGCGTCGTGCCGCGGGGCGGCGAGCTGGTGCTGCCGAAGGAGCAGCGCGAGGCGGCGACGAAGCGGCCGAACCCGATCAAGGTCAGCGAGGCGTCCCTCGCCGTCGGGCGCGAGCACTACGAGACCTTCTGCACGCCGTGTCACGGGCCGGAGGCCAAGGGCGGCGTCACGGGGCCGGTGGCGACGAAGTTCATCCCGACGCCCGACCTCACGAACGCCGAGCTGCAGCGGCAGCGGACGGACGGCTACTGGCACAGCTACATCATGGTGGGCGGGGCCGTCATGCCGGCCTACGGCGAGGCGCTCTCCTCCCAGGAGGCGTGGCACATCGTCAACTACCTGCGCTCGCTGGCCCAGCGATGACGATCTTCTGGGCCGTCGTCGCCGCGCTCGGCGCGCTCGCCTTCGTGACCGCGTCCGACTGGCCGCGGGCGTGGTCGGTCTACCTGGTGAACCTGGTGTTCTGGTCGGGCCTGGCCGTCACCGGGCCGGCCATCGGGTCGATGATGCAGCTCACCGAGGCGCGGTGGTCGCCGAGCATCCGGCGCCTCGCCGTGACGACGATCGGCTTCCTGCCCGTTTCGTTCGTGCTGCTGGCCCTCCTCGTGGTGGGGCGGGCGGAACTCTACTCCTGGGTCACGACCCCGCTCCCGGTCAAGGCCGCCTGGCTCAACACGCCGTTCTTCTTCGGGCGCACGCTCGTGCTCGCCCTGGCCCTGTTCGCCGTCTGCTTCGCGTTCGCCCAGGCCATCCTGCGCGACAGCGTGCCCGCCGCGGACGAGCGCGAGCGCGCCCGCCGCAACCGCCTCGCCGTCGTGCTGCTGTTCCTGTGGCTGATCACGGTGTCGCTGTGGGGCTACGACCTCGTCATGTCGCTCGACCCCGTCTGGTACAGCGGCCTCTTCGGCGGCTACTTCGCGGTCAGCACGCTGTACACCGCGTTCTGCCTGCTGGCCCTCTTCGCCGTCCGGGCCAACGCGCGCGGCATCGCCTCCATCCCGCCGTCCGCCGTCCAGGACGTCGCCAAGCTGCAGTTCGCCATGTCGATCATGTGGATGTACTTCTTCTGGTCGCAGTACCTGGTGATCTGGTACGGCAACGTCCCGATCGAGACGCGGTACTTCCTCAGCCGGTTCTTCGTGCAGCCGTGGCAGACGGTCGCCTGGATCGTGCTGATCGTGGGCTGGCTCATCCCGTTCGCCTACCTCCTGAAGCGCCTGACCGGCCGCCCGCCCGAGCGCCACGGCCCGCTCGTCGTCGTGGCCCTGTTCGGCCTGATCGCCATCTTCCTCGAGCGCGTGCTCGTCGTCGTCCCCTCGGTGACCGCGGGCGCCGCGCTGCCCGTCGGCGCGCGCGACCTCCTCATCACCGCGGGATTCCTGGCGCTCTTCACCCTGGGGCGGCGCTGGTTCATGGCGCACTACAAGCCCGTCCTCAACCTGCCGCACTCCGGGGCGCACTAGACCCAGCCGCGAGAGGTCCCCCCGGGCGGCCGGGCCGACGGGGGCGAGGGGCGGGGCGGCCCTGCGCGACCACGCTGCCCGACATCACCGTGCGCCATGTCAGCGAGCCACGATGAGAGCGCGTGACCGACACGCGGCCCAGAAGACACGGGTCGCGCAGGGCCGCCCCGCCCCTCGCCCCCTCCGCGCGGTGTCCCGGGAACTCATCCCGCCGCAGGTGTAGAGTGGCCGCGATGTGCGTCGGGGACGGGCTCGTCGCAAATTTCTTGCGTCGGGTGGGAGGGGCGAGCTCGTGACGTGCAGCGGGGGAGTGGGATGCTGAGCGTGGAGGAGGCGAGGGGGCAGATCCTCGGGCGCGTGCGGGTGCTCGAGGTGGAGCGGGTGGATCTGATGGCGGCGCTGGGGCGCGTGCTGGCGGACCCGGTCGTGTCCACGCGTGAGATCCCACCGTGGCCGAACTCGTCCATGGACGGGTACGCGATCCGTGCCGCCGACGCGGAGCCCGGGGCGACGCTGCGGATCGTCGGACGGGTGGAGGCGGGGGCGGTGCCGGCGCGGGCGCTGCAGGCCGGCGAGGCGATGCGGATCTTCACCGGAGCGCCGCTGCCCGCCGGCGCCGACGCCGTCGTCCCGCAGGAGGACGTCGACACGAGCGACAGCCAGGTCGCGCTGCGCGGCGCGGTGGAGCCCGCCGCCTTCGTGCGGCCTGCCGGGGAGGACGTTCGCGTCGGCGACACCGTCCTGCCCGCCGGCGTGCGGCTGGGACCCGCGGAGATCGGTCTCCTCGCCACCCTCGGTCACGCGCAGGTCTCGGTTCGCCGGCGGCCCCGCGTCGCCGTCCTGTCCACCGGCAACGAGCTCGCGGATCTCGGCGTCGAGCCCGGTCCGGGGCAGATCCCGAACACGAACACGTACTCGCTCATGGCCCAGGTGCTCGAGGCCGGCGGCGAGCCGCTGAGCCTCGGCGTCGCGCGCGACCGGCTCGAGGACATCACCGCGCGCCTCGACCGCGCCGCGGGGGCGGACGTTCTCGTCTCCTCGGCCGGCGTCTCGGTCGGGGATCTGGACCTCGTGCGCGAGGCGCTCACCCGCGTTGGCGCGGAGCTGCATCTCTGGAAGGTCTCGATGCGCCCCGGCAAGCCGATCACCTTCGGATCGCTCCGGGACCGCGCCGTCTTCGGACTGCCGGGCAATCCCGTCTCCGCGATGGTGACCTTCGAGCTGTTCGTCCGGCCCGCGCTGCTGGCCATGATGGGCTGCCGGCACCTGGACCGGCCGCGGATCAGGGCGCGCGCGCTGGAGCCGATGCGCAACCCGGGCGAGCGCCGTGGCTACCTGCGCGTCGTGCTGTCCGCCGACGGCGACGGGTTCGGAGCGCGGCTGACCGGCGAGCAGGGATCGGCGATCCTCCGCTCGATGGTCGCCGCCGACGGGCTCGCCGTCCTCGATCCGGGCGCGGTCGTCATGGCCGGAGACGCCGTGGAAGTCGTCGTCCTCAAAGCCCTGAATGGCTGACGCCTGATACTCTCCTCGAACCCGGCAGGCCGGGTGGCCGGCGGCGCCTCTGGGCTCGCGGGCCGCGGCCTGCGCCCGCCCCGCCGCACCCGCGTCGACGTATGCCTCCCGACACGCTGCCGGCCCGGCCGGCGTCCGCTATACTCCGCCCCCGCGCGTGACGACATGGGGATGACCGGGGACGGCGACATCGATCACGTGGAGCCGGGCGACACCGGCTACCCGGTGCTCCTCGCCGCGGTCGAGAGGCCGCCGGCACTCTGGATCCGCGGCGCCGTCGAGGGGCAGGACGCGCTCGCGGTGGCGATCGTCGGCGCCCGCCGGGCGACCGGGTACGGCCTGCAGGTGGCGGAAACGCTCACCGGAGATCTCGCCGCGCGTGGCGTCACCATCGTGAGCGGGCTCGCGCGCGGCATCGACACGGCGGCGCACCGGGCCGCGCTGGCGGCGGGCGGCCGGACCCTCGCCGTGCTCGGCTCCGGGGTGGACCGCCTCTACCCGC
>JAICGY010000350.1 GCA_025922915.1 Candidatus Methylomirabilota bacterium
CGGTCGAGCCGGGCCCAGTCGAGGGCCGCGAAGTGGGTGAGGGGAACGTCCTCGAGCCAGAGGCGGTCGGAGAGGCCCCAGCGGGGGTCGCGGGCGGCCGGGCGCGAGACCCGCGGGCAGGAGAGTTCCGGCTGGCGCACACTCGCCGCGACGAGGGCGCCGTCGCGGGCCCAGGCGAGCATCGCGAGCAGGCCGCCGTGGCGGTCGCGCTCGCCCACGCGCCGCCCCTCCGCGTCGCGCGTGACGTGGCCCGGGGACGCCACGAGCCGGATGATACAATGTGGCGTCGATGCGGAGGCGGCAGCCCTGAGTCAGCACGATTTGGCGTGGCGGCCCGCGCTCGAGCTCGCGGCGCTCGTCCGCGACAAGCAGATCTCCCCGGTGGACCTCACCGCCGCCCTTCTGGAGCGGATCGAGGCCCTCCAGGCCCATCTCAACGCGTTCTGCCTGGTCACCCCGGACGTCGCTCGTGCCGCCGCCCGCGAGGCCGAGATCGCCGTGATGAAGCGCGAGCCGCTCGGCCTGCTCCACGGCGTCCCCGTCTCGATCAAGGACGTGCTCTACACGCGCGGCATCCGCACGACGGGCGGCTCGCGGCTCTACACCGAGCTGGTGCCCGAGGAGGACCACCCGGCGGTCGCCCGGCTCCGGGCGGCGGGCGCCGTCATCCTCGGCAAGACGAACACCGCGGAACTCGGCCACAAGGCGCTGACGGACAACCCCCTCTTCGGGCCGACGCGCAACCCGTGGGACCCCGCCCGCACGCCCGGGGGCTCGAGCGGGGGCGCGGCGGCCGCGGTGGCCAGCGGGCTGGGGCCGATCGCCCTCGGCACGGACGGCGGCGGCTCGGTCCGGATACCGGCGGCATTCTGCGGCATCGTGGGGCTGAAGCCGTCATTCGGCCGCGTGCCGGAGACGCCCGGCTTCCCGGGCTGGGATCACGTGGGGCACACCGGTCCCCTGGCGCGCACCGTGCGGGACGCGGCCCTCGTGCTGGACGCCATCGCCGGGCCGGACGATCGCGATCGGGCCTCGCTGCCCCGGGAGCCCGGGACGTACCTCGCCGCGTGTGACGAGGGCATCGCCGGGCTCAACGTCGCCTGGAGCCCGGATCTCGGCTACGCGGCGGTGGAGGACGGGGTCCTCGCCGTCGCGGGCAACGCCGCCGCGGAGTTCGAGGCGCTCGGCTGCCACGTGGAGGTCGTGAACCCGGGCTGGGAAAGCCCGGAGGCGGCCTTCTCGACGATCGTCTCCGCCCAGTTCCACGCCGCGTGGGGCGACGCGCTGTCCACGGCCGAGGAGCAGATGGACCCCACGCTCGCGCGCTTCATCCGGCGCGGGGCGCGGGTGAGCACGCGCGAGTACCTGCAGGCGATGGCCGAGGCGAACGCGTACTGGCGCGAGGTGCGCGCGTTCCTCGAGCGCTTCGATCTGCTCCTCACGCCGGTCACGGCCGTACCGCCGTTTGCGGCCGACGGGCGCGTGCCTCGCGAGATCGCCGGCCGCGAGGTGTCGGCGCTCGGCTGGATGCCCTTCACCTATCCGTTCAACCTGACGGGTCAGCCCGCGGCCTCGGTGCCGGCCGGGTGGACCGACGACGGGCTGCCCATCGGGCTGCAGATCGTCGGGCGCCGTCACGCCGATCGCACCGTGCTCGCCGCGGCGGCGGCCTACGAGGCCGCGTGTCCGTGGCGTGACCGCCAGCCACCGCTGTGAGGCGCTTCCCGAAGCGGGGGCCGGCCGCCTGGAGCCCCGCCACGCGCTGGGCCGTGGCGTCGGCCTGCCTGGCCGGGCTGCTCATCCTCGTCGTCGGGCTCGTCGTGACCGATTCGCCGATCGTCACCTTCGTCGTCCGCCTCTACCGGGACAAGCAGTTCCTCAAGGACACCGTGGCCGCGTGGGGCTGGGCGGCGCCCGTCGTCTTCATCCTGATCCAGGGCTTGCAGGTCGTGCTCTCGCCCATCCCGGGGGAGATCACCGGTCCGGTGGGCGGCGCGCTCTTCGGCACGGCGTGGGGGATGGTGTACTCCACGGTCGGCCTGACGATCGGCACGCTGACGTGCTTCGGGCTCGGACGCCTGTGGGGAGAGCCGCTGATCCGGCCCTGGCTCAGCGAGCACAACTGGAACCGCATGAACTTCGTGATCGAGGCGGAGGGGGCGATCCTCTGCTTCATCCTCTACCTGATGCCCGGCTTCCCGAAGGATCTCCTGTCGTACCTGTTCGGGATCAGCCCCGTGCCGTTCTGGGTCTTCGCGCTCGTCTCGACGCTGGGGCGGCTGCCCGGGACGTGGATCAGCTCGTACTTCGGCGCCCACGTGGGGGATCACCAGTACATCACCGCGATCCTCTTCGTCGCCCTCGTCTTCGCGGCGTGCCTGCCCCTCTACTACTACCGCGGCACCATCATCCGGTGGGCCCAGCGGCGAGCCCGACGCGTGTCCGGCAAGGCCTTGACACCGAGCCGGCCCGATCGGTAGAGTACCGCCACCATGCATCCGGGCGGCGGCCGCGGGCGGTTCGGCTTCTTCGCGTTCTTCTACTTCGCCGGGGTCCGCCCGCCGGCTCGACCGTGAACTGACCGGGAGCCGCGGGCGGACCGACGCCCGCGGCCCCGACGATCCCCAGGCCGCGGGCATCCCCCGCGGCCTTTCTCTTTTGCCCGGACGCCGCCGGGCGGAAGCGCACACGAGGGATCGAAAGAGGAGGCGCGCGTGATCATCGTACTGAGGTCGGGTTCGTCGGACGCCGAGGTGGAGGACGTCGAGGGACGGATCGTGTCGATGGGCTATCGTCCGCACACGATCCGCGGACAGCTGCGCACGGTGATCGGGGCCGTGGGCGATGACCGGGGCAAGGAGCGGCTGCGCGCGCTCGAGTCGCTCGAGTGCGTCGAGAGCGTGACGCCGATCCTCCAGCCCTTCAAGCTGGCCAGCCGCGAGGTGCGCAGCGCGGACACCGAGGTGCAGGTGGACGGCGTGACCATCGGCGGCCGCCGGCTGGTCGTCATGGCCGGCCCGTGCTCCGTGGAGTCGCGGTTCCAGCTCCTCGACGTCGCCCACCGGGCCAAGGCGGCGGGGGCCCGGGTGCTCCGCGGCGGCGCGTTCAAGCCTCGCACCTCGCCCTACGCCTTCCAGGGGCTGGAGCTGGAGGGGCTCAAGCTACTGGCCGAGGCCAAGCGCGAGACGGGGCTGCCGGTGATCACCGAGGTCATGGAGCCGGAGCGGGTCGACCTGATCGCGGAGTACGCCGACATCCTCCAGATCGGGGCGCGCAACGTGCAGAACTTCTCGCTGCTCCGCCGGGTGGCGGAGGCGCGGAAGCCCGTGCTCCTCAAGCGCGGGATGTCGACGACCATCCAGGAGTGGCTGCTCTCCGCCGAGTACGTCCTCTCGGGCGGCAACCCGAACGTGATCCTCTGCGAGCGCGGGATCCGGACGTTCGAGACCTCGACCCGGTTCACCCTGGACCTCAACGCCGTCCCGGTGCTCAAGAAGCTCACGCACCTTCCCGTCGTCGTCGACCCCTCGCACGGCACCGGCCACTGGGAGTACGTGGAGGCGATGGCGCTGGCCGGCGCGGCGGCCGGGGCCGACGGCCTGCTGATCGAGGTGCACCCGAAGCCCGAGGAGGCGCTCTCGGACGGGCCGCAGTCGCTCAAGCCCGACCGGTTCGCGGCCCTGATGCGACGGCTGGCCCGCGTGGCCGAGGCGGTCGACCGGGAGATCTGACCGCACGGCGCATATAATCGTCGGGGATGGGCTTCTGGGAATTCCTGCAGCAGTGGCCGCAGCGGCGCATCGTGGCCGGCGCCCTCCTCTCGGCCATGCTGCACGGGCTGCTCCTGGCCGTGGTGCTGTGGCAGGTGCGCCCCGGCCGGACGGCGTGGGTCACGCCGCCCGGCGACGCGCTGATCGTCGAGCTGCCGGAGCCCGAGGAGCCCGCGCCCGCCGGAGGGCCCGGCCCGCCGGCCGAGCCCGCGCCGGTGACACCCGAGCCGCCGGCGCCGCGCGCCGCCCCCAAGCCGCGGCCTCCGGCCCCGCGGCGCGAGGTGGCGAAGGCCGAGGTGCGGCGCGCGCCGGCCGCCCGCCCCGAGCCCCCCGCGCCGGCACCGCGGCCGGCGCCGGTGACCGAGCCGCCGCGGGCACCACGCCCGGAGCCGGCACCCGCGCC
>JAICGY010000351.1 GCA_025922915.1 Candidatus Methylomirabilota bacterium
ATTCTCGCCTGCTGGAACCGCATCGGGCGGGCGGGTGCCCGCCCGGCGGGAGCCGTCGTCCTGCCAAGCGGAAACCGCCCTGGAGGTCCTGGAGGGATCCAGGCCCCGAGGGCGGTTCAAACTGATGGAGGTGGTGGAGGCGGTGGGAATCGAACCCACGTCCGGAAACCCTCAGCCGCAGGCGTCTACGCCGATATCCGGCTTATCTTGCTACTCTCTCGCCCCTCGGTCGTCCAGCCGGCAGGACGGCCAAGGCGCCAGCCTCTGAGTTCTCGCTCCTCCCGCGAGGCGCAGTTTGGAGCCAGCCACCGGAATATGATGCCCGTTCCCGGACCCCGTTGGCCCGATCCGGCGGACACCGGCGGTTGTTAGGCCGCCAGGGCTAGCTGAGTGTCGGCAGCTATACCGTTCTCTCTATTTAACGAGGGGAGAGAAACCTCGAGACGCAGCCTGGACCTCACTGATCCCCGTCGAAACCTGTCGCCCCCCTGTTCGCGTGATGTCCCTGACAGTGTAGCACCGCGGGGGAGCGGCTGCCGCTCCGCGGGCACCGAGGCCGCTCGGGAAGGCTACCAGCGCTGGCGCCGGCCGGCCCGGGCCGCCTGGTCCATCTCGCGCCGCACCTCGCGCTCCCGGATGGCCGAGCGCTTGTCGTGCAGCTTCTTGCCGCGCGCCAAACCCAACTCGACCTTCACGCGACCGCCCTTGAAGTAGAGGCGGAGCGGCACCAGTGTGAGGCCGCGCTCGGCGACCTTGCCGGTGAGCCGGGCGATCTCGCGCCGGTGGAGGAGCAGCTTGCGATCCCGCTCCGGATCGTGATTGGCGTCGGTGCCGTGGCTGTACGGGCTGATGTGACAGCCGAGCAGCCAGGCCTCGTCGCTGCGCACGGTGGCGTACGAGTCCTTGAAGTTCACCTGCCCGGCGCGCAGGGACTTCACCTCGGTCCCGCGCAGCACGAGGCCGGCCTCGATCGTCTCGAGGATCTGGTACTCGAACCGCGCGCGGCGGTTCGTGGCGATCGTCTGTTCCTCGGCCATCCCGGTCTTGACTTGCCTCGGACGAACGGTATCATGAGGCCTCGCTGCGCCCGTGCCGAAGTGGCGGAATTGGCAGACGCGCTAGATTCAGGGTCTAGTGCCCGCAAGGGTGTCGGGGTTCGAGTCCCCGCTTCGGCACCAACTACATCGCCCCCCTCGATCTCCGATCGTGATACCGCTGACCGCCTGACGGTGGCTGGCGCCGAGCGCCCGGGGGAGTGCCCGGACGCCCGGCGCGGCGACGTCAGTCCGCGACGCAGACCCCCGTCGCGACCGTGCACGTCACGGTCGAGCTGAAGGGCGTGTTCTGGTTGAAGGCTTGCCGGCCGGGCGGGTTCATGCCCTTCACCCGGAGGACCGCGCTCACCAGCGTGTCGGCGAGCGTGTCCTGATCGACGTCAGCGGGAAGAACCACCTCGGCGGTCGTGAGGGGCGTGCCGAAGTCGAAATCGAAGCTGCCCTCACCGCCGACGCCGAGCGTGTAGTTCGCAATGACGTCGACCGAGTACTTGCTCGCGCCGTCGAGCGCGCTCCAGCTGCACTCGATCGTGTTCGGATCCGTCGTGGAGAACACGCAGGCGAAGTCCGTCGGCGCCGCGGTCAATGCGGGGTCGGGCCCGGCGGCGGCCGGGGTCACCGCAAGAACCACTGCGAGCAAGGCTGTCGAAACCATCGGGACTCTGAGCATTCAGTGCCTCCTCGGGAGGTGAAGCGTGTCGCCGCACGACAGCGGCGGTGCAGGACCATGGCAAGGCAAGTGCCACGGTCGGTGCTCTGCCCCGGGAGCCCCGAAACTCGTGCGGAGCATGGGTTGCCGCGCTGGCACGCGGTGGCCTTCGTCGGTGGCGGTGTCATCGGGACGCGTCGCGTGTCGGCGTGAGCGCCGCCGCGTCACGGCGGCGCCCGCGCACGCGAAGCGGCAGCGGCTAGGCGGTCACCGGGAGCGCAACCGGCCGTCCCGTCCGGGCGGCGCGCGCCGCGGCCTCGACCACCTCGAGGGCGCGGACGCCGGCCGCGGCCGGCACGGCCACCGAGACCCGACCCGCACAGGCGGCGACGAAGGCCTCGAGCTCCAGCCGCAGCGGCTCCGCACGCCCGACCGGCAGTTCCTCCTTGCCCGCCTCCACGGCTTCCCAGCCATCGCCCCGGCGGCGGTGCTCGCCCGGATGGCAGGTGACCGTCCCCGCCACGTAGTCGGCGACGAGGGCGCCGCGCTCGCCGACGAGGACGCACTCGCGGTGGGTACCGGGCAGGAAGTAGCTCGCCTCGATGACGGCCGACACGTCGCCGTACGAGACGATCGTCACCGACATGTCGTCGAGGCCCCGGCCGAGGTAATCGTGCTGGACGGCGGAGACGCGGGTGGGCGCGCGGCCGAGGAGGTAGGCGAAGAGGTCGACGTGGTGGATGGCGTCCGTGAGCGTGATGCCGGCGTCCGGCCGCGGCCGCTTGAAGCCGGCGATCCGGCCCGTCGCGTAGCGCACGGCGCCGATCCGGCCCTCGGCGAGCGCGGCCCGCAGCGCGGCCGTCACCGGGTGGAAGCGGTAGACGTGACCGACCTGAAGGACGCGCCCGGCGGCCGCCGCGGCCGTCGCGAGCGCCCGGCCGTCGGCGGCGGTCGCCGCGAGCGGCTTCTCCACGAAGCAGTGGCGGCCGGCCGCGAGGCACCGCTCCGTGATCTCGCGGTGGCTGTCCGCCGGCGTGACGACGTCGACGGCCTCCACGTGGGGCAGCGCCTCGCGGTAGTCGGCCACCGCCCGGGCCGCCACGATCCCCTGCCCGGCGGCCGACGCCCGGCGCGCGGGATCGAGGTCCGCGACCCAGAGGGTCACGCCGATCTCGCGCAGCACGCGCAGGTGCTTCTCGCCCCAGCGACCGAGGCCGACGAGCAGGACGTTCACGCGCGCCTACTCGGCGGCCAGGTCGCCGCCGAGGTCCTCCGCCACCTCGTAGCGGAGCATCCGGTCCTTCATCCAGCGCACGACCAGGAGGTCGGCGGCGGCCACGAAGACGCGGTCGAGCACGCCGTACTTCGAGCGCCCGAACCGGCGTGGCCGGTGGCGCACCGGCACCTCGAGCACCCGGTAGCCGCGCATGCGCAGGAGCGTCGGGATGAACCGGTGGAAGCCGCGGTAGAGCACGAGGCCGCGCAGGCACTCCCGGCGGAACGCGCGGAAGGTGCAGCCGCTGTCCTGGATGGACTCGTCGCTGAGCGCGTTGCGCACCCGGTTGGCCACGCGGGAGGACGCCCGGCGCAGCAGCGAGTCGCCGGCCTGGCGCCGGACTCGCCAGCCGGTGACGGCGTCCCATCGGTCCAGGTGCCCGAGCAGGTCCGGGATGTCCGCGGGGTCGTTCTGGAGGTCGGCGTCCATGGTGACCACCCACCGACCGCGCGCCGCCTTGAAGCCGGCGTCGGTGGCGGCCGTCTCGCCCGCGTTGGCCTTCAGCCGGACGAGGCGCACGCCGGGGTCCGCGTCGCGGAAGGCGCGGATCAGCTCCGCGCTGCGATCGCGGCTACCGTCGTCGACGAAGACGACCTCGAACGGGCGGCCGAGGCGCTCCAGGACGCCGCGGAGCTCCGTCCAGAGGTGGGGAAGGTTCTCCTCCTCGTTGTAGACCGGTATGACGACGGAGACGTCAGGCACCACTGGGCCCGCTTCCCGACCGCCGCCGCGTCCCCTGCCACTCGCCGACGAGGGTCTGGGGAAGGCCCAGGCGATCGAGCACGCGCGCCACGGTGTGGTTGATCACGTCGTCCAGATCCTTCGGGCGGTTGTAGAAGGCGGGCATCGGCGGCAGGATCACGGCACCCATCTCGGCCAGGGCCGTCATCACGCGCAGGTGCCCCAGGTGCAGCGGCGCTTCGCGGATCACGAGGACGAGTGGGCGCCCCTCCTTCAGCGTGACGTCGGCGGCGCGCGCCACCAGGGTGTCGGCGTAGCAGGCGGCGATCGCCCCGGCGGTCTTGATCGAGCAGGGGGCGATCACCATGCCCTGCGTCCGGAACGAGCCGGACGCGATCGACGCGCCGATGTCGCGGACATCGTACCGGTGATGGGCCAGCGCCTCGACGTCGGCCACGCCGAAGTCCGTCTCCTCCACCAGCGTGCGCTTGCCGGCGGCCGAGATGACCA
>JAICGY010000352.1 GCA_025922915.1 Candidatus Methylomirabilota bacterium
CCGCCGATGCGCTATCGTGAGCGCCATGGCCACGACCATCGTCGATCATCTGACCCTGGAGCAGGACGGGCGCGTCGCCCTCGTCACGGTGGACCGCGCCGAGGCGCGCAACGCGATGACGTTCGAGATGTACGAGGGGCTGCACGCCCTCTGCGAGCGGCTGGACGCCGACGCCGGCGTGCGCGTGGTGATCCTCCGGGGCGCCGGCGACCGGGCCTTCGTGAGCGGCACCGACATCCGGCAGTTCCAGGACTTCGAGACGCGGGAGGACGTCCTGGCCTACGAGTCGCGCGTGAGCCGCGTGCTGAACCGCATCGCGGGGATGTCGAAGCCCACGATCGCGATGGTCCAGGGCGACGCGGCGGGGGGCGGCCTCTTCATGTCCTTGGCCTGCGACCTGCGCCTGGCCGCCGAGCACGCGCGCTTCGGCGCTCCCGTGGCCCGGACCCTCGGCAACTTCGTGGCGCCGGCCAGCCTGGCGCTCCTCGTGGCCACCGTGGGACCCGTGCGCGCCCGGGAGATGGTCATCACCGCCCGCCTGATCGGCGCGCCGGAGGCGAAGACGCTCGGCCTCGTCGACGAGGTCCATCCGCTGGCCGCGCTCGAGGGTCGAACCCGGGAACTGGCCGCGACGGTCGCGGAGCACGCGCCGCTGACGCTCGCGGCGGTGAAGGAGGCGACGCGCCGCTACATCGCGGGCATCGCGCCCCGTGACCTCGAGGACCTGATCCTGTCCTGCTATCTCAGCGAGGACTTCAAGGAAGGCGTGCGGGCGTTCCTCGAGAAGCGCAAGGCGCGCTGGCAGGGCCGCTGACGCCGCCCGCCCTCACAGCAACCGCTCCATCACGACGGTGTCGACCCAGCGGCCGTCGAGCCGGCCCTGTTCGCGGTAGACGCCGACCTCGCGGAACCCGCAGCGCTCGTAGAGCGCGATCCCGGCGCGGTTGAACGGGAAGGCAGCCAGCACGAGCTTGTGGTAGCCGAGCTCGCGGCCGAGGGCGACCAGCCGCTCGAGCAGGCGGCGCCCCACGCCCCGCCCCCGCCAGCCCCGTTCGACGTACACCGACAGGTCGGCCACGTGGTCGTACGCGGCGCGCGGGTTGAAGGCGTTGAGGCTCGCCCAGCCCACCACCTCCCCGCCGGACTCGGCGACGATCACCGGATGCCGCGGTCCGCGCGCGGCCAGCCAGGCCCGCCGCTCGGTAGGCGTCCGGAGCTCGGTCTCGAGCGTCGCCACCCGGTCCTCGATGCCCTGGTTGTAGATCCGGCAGATCGCCCCGGCGTCCGCCGGGGTCGCCGGTCGCAGCGCGATGTCCCCCATGGCCGCACCATGCCGCACCGCCCGGCATGAGGGAAATGAATTGTTCGAATCCCCGCGATTCGCAATACTTGGAGGCCGCATGAACCCCGCCCATGTCCGGACGCTGGCCGAGATCGCCCGGCGGGGCAGCTTCTCCCGCGCCGCCCACGCGCTGGGGCTGAGCCAGCCCGCGGTGAGCCATCACGTGCGGCACCTGGAGACGTCGACCGGGCAGCGGCTGCTGGAGCGCGTCGGCCGCCGCGCATTCCCGACCTCCGCCGGCGAGATCCTCCTCGCCCACGCGGCGCGGGCCTTCGGCGAGCTCGAGGCCGCCCGCGAGCGCCTCGCGCGCCTGCGCGGCGTCGTCGCCGGGCGCGTCCGGGTCGGCACCGGCGCGACGGCCGCGACCTACCTGCTGCCGCCGCTGCTCGGGCGGCTCCGGGCGCGGCACCCGGACCTCGAGCTGAGCGTCGTCACCGGCAACTCGGCCGACATGGCGGCGGGAGTGGCGGCCGGCGACCTCGACGTCGCCATCGTCACGCTGCCGGCCGGCGGGCGGGCCCTGGTCGTGGCGCCGATCCTCGTCGACCCGCTCGTGGCCATCGCGCCGCCCTCGACCGCCCGCCGGCGGGCGCCGCTGACGCCGGAGAGTCTGGGGCGCCAGCCCCTCATCCTCTACGAGCGCGGCGGCGCCATCCGGCGCGTCATCGACGGGTGGTTCCGCGCGGGCGGCGTGGCCCCCCGCGTCGCCATGGAGCTGGGCAACGGAGAGGCCATCAAGCGGCTCGTCGCCGCCGGTCTCGGGTTCTCCCTCGTCCCGGCGATGGCGGTCGCCGAGGAGCGGCGGCGCCGCACCCTCACGACCGCAGCGCTGGCGCCCTCGCTCGCGCGCCGGCTCGGCGTGATCCGCCGTCGCCACGAGCCCCCCGCCCCGGCGCTCGCGACGTTCCTGGCCGGCGTCCAGGCGCTCCGCCGCACCTGAGCCGCCGGCCCCGGCCGCGGCTGTGGTACGGTTTCCCGGCTCGAAAGGAGCGAGAGGACCATGGCCGGATTCACCGACTACGAGGCATACGACGCCCTCGGCCTCGCCGCGCTGGTGCGGCAGGGCAAGACGAGCCCCCTCGAGCTGCTCGACGCCGCCATCGCGCGCGTCGAGGCGCGCAATCCCGTCGTCAACGCGGTCGTCATGCCGCTGTACGATCACGCGCGCCGGGCCATCGCCGCCGGACTGCCGGACGGACCCTTCACCGGCGTCCCGTTCCTCGTGAAGGACCTCACCGCCCCCGTCGCCGGCGTCCGGATGACCCGGGGCTCCCGCTTCTTCGCCGACGCGCCCCCGGCCGCCACGGACAGCGAGCACGTCGCTCGCCTCAAGCGAGCCGGGCTCGTCATCTTCGGTCGGACGAACACGTGCGAGCTCGGGCTGTCGCTCACCTGCGAGCCCGTGCTCCACGGCCCGACCCGCAACCCGTGGGACCCGGCGCTGATCTCCGGGGGCTCGAGCGGCGGCGCGGCGGCCGCCGTCGCCGCCCGCTTGCTTCCCGTGGCCCACGCCACCGACGGCTTCGGGTCGATCCGAGCCCCGGCGGCCTGTTGCGGCCTGGTCGGCCTGAAGCCCACCCGCGCCCGGAACACGTTCGCGCCCTACGCCGGCGAGGGGCTGGCCGGCTGCTCGGCGGAGCACGCGGTCACGCTCAGCGTGCGCGACTCCGCCGCCCTGCTCGACGCCACGCACGGGGCGGGAGCCGGCGACCCCTACGCGGCTCCCGCACCGCCGGGCCCCTACCTCGAGGAGGTCGCCCGCGAGCCGGGCCGGCTCCGCATCGCCTGGACGGCGAAGGCGCCCAACGGCGTGCCGGTCGAGGCCGAGTGCCTGCGCGCCCTGCACGAGACGGCGACGCTGTGCGCGGCGCTCGGTCACGAGGTAGCGGAGGCGGACCCGGCCATCGACGCCGAGGCCGTCGTCCCGACGTTCCTCACGCTCGTCGCCGCCAACACGGTCGTCAACCTCGCGAGTCATCCGGCCGGGCGACCGGCCGGGCCGGCGGACGTCGAGCGCGCGACGTGGGCCACCGCGCAGCGCGGGGAGCGCTTGACGGCGGCCGACTACGTGCGGGCCACGCAGGCCGCCCACCGCCTGGGCCGCCAGATGGCGGCCTTCCACGCCGGATGGGACGTCCTGCTCACCCCGGGCCTGGCGAGCCTCCCGGTCCGCCTCGGCTGGCTCGACATGATGCTGGAGGACGTGGACGAGTACTGGCGCCGCGTCTTCGCGTTCTCCCCGTTCACCGTGTGGTTCAACCTCACGGGACAGCCGGCGATGATGCTGCCGCTGGGCGTGAGCGGCCCTCTGCCGGTTGCCGTGCAGCTCGTCGGACGCTTCGGCGACGAGGGGACGCTTTTCCGGCTGGCCGGGCAGCTCGAGCGCGCGCGGCCGTGGCGGGAGCGGCGACCGGCGCTCGTCGGCTGAGATCGCGGGGAAGGAGGACCCGGGCGCCGCGCCCTCACGAGGAGGAGGTTTTCGCCGCCGACAGCCACCAGAGCCGACGTCGCGTGCTGGGCGGCGCCCGGGTCTCGCCCTTCTCCCGACGCAACCGCCGTGCCGTGTCGTCAGCCACGCAACCCGCACGTTTTCCGCGCATTTTCGCGATCGACCAGCCGCGAGAGAGCGACAGCATGTCGCGACCGCGACATCATGACGCCTCGGGCAGCGTCGAGGACGGCGAGCGGCGCTGGAGCGTGCGGACGCTGACCCCCAGGATGCGGGCGGCGGCGCGCTTGTCCCCGCCCGTCTCGGC